>CAXMSH010000102.1:0-4998 GCA_964195875.1 Thermodesulfovibrionia bacterium | reverse complement strand
ACAAAATGCAATGTTGATGACCTGCTGGCAAATGCTGATAAGCTAATGTATTGTCACAAAAATCAAAAAAATACGATTAATTGATTATATGTTTTACTGTGGTTCTGAATGCTATTGAACCAGTATCATTGTCAAGGCTTATTAACCCGATTCCTATCCTGACTGTTTATTCTTGTAGTCTTCAATCGCCTTATGCAGGGCTTCAGCTCCCAGATTTGAACAGTGCTGTTTCTGCGCCGGGAGGCCGTCAAGCGCGTCTGCAACAGACTCCTTGGTGATTGCAAGAGCTTCATCGAGTGTTTTGCCCTTTGCCATCTCTGTGATCATGCTGGAGACCGCTATGGCGGCTCCGCACCCAAAGGTCTTGAACTTAATGTCGGTTATCTTCTCCTCATCAACCTTGATGAATATCTTCATCATATCACCACAGACCGGATTGCCTTCCGATCCGATGCCGTCCGCGTCAGGTATCTCGCCGACGTTCCTCGGGTTATTAAAGTGGTCCATTACTTTTTCGCTGTACATTCCGGATCCTCCAATCCTTCCCATCCTTTTGTAAACGGAGACATCTCTCTCAATTTACCGATTACCTTTGGGAAGGTTTCATTAAAGTAATCTATATCTTCTTCAGTGGTTTCCTGTCCGATGGTAAATACAACCGAGCCCTGCGCGATGTGGTCAGGTACGCCGATTGAAGCAAGAACTGGTGAGGACTTGAGGGCCCTTGACGTACATGCAGAACCGCTTGCGCAGTATATCCCGTTACCTTCAAGGAGCAGGAGCATCGCTTCGCCCTCAATGTATTCCACAACAAAACTTGCATGCCCCGGCAGTCTCTCCTTCGGGTGACCGGTCAGCATAACTTTCTTCACTTTATTTAAAGTGTTGGAGATTATTTTATTCCTTAAAGGCGCTAAATGTTTTATGCGGTCCATCATCTCACTCTCTGCAAGTTCAGCTGCCTTACCCATTCCAACTATTGCAGGTACGTTCTCGGTACCGGCCCTCCTTCCGCCTTCCTGTATGCCTCCGTAAATCAGGGGGATTATTCTTGTCCCTTCTTTCAGATATAAAGCGGCGGCTCCTTTAGGCCCGTAAAACTGGTGTGCAGAAAGTGTAAGCAGGTCCACGCCGAGTTCCTTTACGTCAATAGGGATATTTCCGGCAGAAGAGACAGCGTCAGTATGAAATATGATCCCCTTCTTATTCGTTATCTTTGCTATCTCAGCTATAGGCTCTATGGTCCCTATTTCAGGGCTGGCATGTATCAGGGAGATAAGAATGGTCTCATCAGTTATCGCCTTTTCCACATCTGACGGGTCAATAACACCATTATTGTCAACATTCAGGTAGGTAACTCTAAACCCTGACTTTTCAAGAAAACGAACAGTATTAAGGATAGAATGATGCTCCATTCTGGATGTAATGATATGGGAGCCCTTCTTTTGATTTGCATATGCTATCCCCTTCAGGGCGAAGTTGTTTGATTCAGCCCCGCTGGACGTAAAGATTATTTCAGCCGGTTTTGCGTTAATAAGCGAAGCGGTGCTTTGTCTTGCGTTCTCAATCGCCTCTCTGGCCTTAAGCGCGGGTTCGTAAATACTTAGCGGGTTTGCGAAATGCTCTTTAAAGTAAGGCATCATGGAATCCAGCACAGCCGGGTGGGTGGGATTAGTCCCTGCGTAATCCATATATATCTTTTTCATTATTACTCCTTAAGCTTTCTTAAATAAAATGTATAATGGTCCTCTTCTTCCAGAACCCCAAGAAATTCATTCCCGGATATTTCACACCATGCGGGGATATCTTCCAGAGCCCCCTCATAATCAGTTAATACCGCGAGAACCTGATCCAGGTCGATCTCTTTTATCTTTTTCTTGATCGTAAGCAGGTGCATAGGGCACATCATGTAAATTATGTCGGTTGTTGCATCAGCCTTGATAGGTTTATCAAGGAAATTGAGTTGTGAATTCACCTGATTGTTCAATTTATATCCAGCAATTCCCATCTCTTATTTTAGTAATCTTACTTCCTCTTTTAAAAGGTCCTTAAGGCTTACCGTATCTAGAAAGTTCTCAATATTCTCCCCCAGTGATTTCCAGAGGAGTCTGGTGACGCAATTTTCAATATGATTACATTCCGGCTGTTTTGATGTAGGAGCCAGACAGTTGGTTATAGCAACAGGGCCCTCAAGAGTATTCAGTATCACACCGATACTTATATCATCAGGCTTTTTCTCAAGAGTATATCCTCCTCCCGGACCTTTGCGGCTCTTTATAAGCCCGGACCTGCGGAGTTTATTCAGTAATTGTTCCAGATATGAGACAGACATGCCCTGTCTCCTTGATATCTCCTTTATGGTCACTGGGCCTTTTTTGTAGTCCCTGGCAATTTCAAACATTGCCCTGACACCGTACTCCCCTTTTGACGAAAGCCTCAACATAATTATATTTATAATGTATAATAGTTTACTAAACTTGTCAAGTACTTCTTGTTTGCTTTTCTTCCACCTGTTTCGTAAAGAATATATTTGTGAATAACATTGGTAAATCACATGTAATGTTGTAATATTAAAGCTGTAAAAGAGAGTATTGTCTATATAAATATTTATGTTTTTGGTTAGCAGACCTGTATTAATATTCTAAAATGTCAAAACCTATAGTAGCTATAGTCGGAAGGCCGAATGTCGGCAAATCAACACTATTCAACAGGATAGCCGGCAGGAAAGTTGCTGTTACAGAGGACATTCCGGGAATCACAAGAGACAGGCTCTACGAGGATGTTATCTGGAAAGGCAGGCCGTTTCTGCTTGTTGACACGGGAGGCTTTCAGCAGGAGCATGAAGGTGATATTACGAGGGAAGTTCAGAAGCAGGCTCTAATAGCGGTTGAGGAGGCTGATATCATAATTTTAATGATGGACGCTGAAAGCGGGCCTGTCCCATCTGATACTGAATTGATCTCTTTGCTCCGTAAATACAATAAGCAAACCCTTTATCTAATAAATAAGATTGACGGTCCGAATAAAGAGAAGAAGCTGATTAATGATTTCTATACTCTTGGCGTTAATCTTATGCCGGTTTCTGCCCTGAGAGGTCTTGGATATGAGGACCTTATGGACAGGGTCTTTTCGATGCTGCCTGAAGGCAGTACGCGTGATTCAGACTATCCAAAGGTCTCAATTGTCGGCAGACCCAATGTCGGAAAATCTACCCTTGTTAATTCGCTCCTTGGGAAGGAGAGGATGATTGTGAGCCCGGTAGCCGGAACAACCAGGGATTCAGTTGACTCGCTCTGTTCATATTATAAAAGGAAGTATATAATCGTTGATACTGCCGGCATACGCAGAAGGGGTAGAATGGCAGGGACTGTTGAGAGATTCTCTTTTATGAGTACCCTCAGGAACATTGAAGACTCTGACGTAGCCCTTCTTGTCCTGGATGCTTCAGAAGGGATAGTGGATATGGACCAGAAGATAGCTGGACTTGTTCATAAGGCAGGGAAGAGCGCTATAATTCTGGTAAATAAATGGGATCTTGTGGATAAAAGCACTTCTTCCATTAAAGAGTTGGAAGCGAAGATATATCATAAGCTGTGGTTCATGACATATTCACCAATTTTGACAGTATCAGCACTCAGCAGGAGCCGTATTACAAAGGTTTTTTCGTTAATAGATAAGGTTATTGCCGAATATACAAGGAGGATAACCACCCATGAATTAAATCTGTTTTTAAGAGACGCGGTTTCAGAGAAGGCCCCTCCAATGGTTAAGGGTAAGAATGTCAAGATATATTATATTTCACAGGTCAGTACAGGCCCTCCGATATTTGTTCTCTTTACAAACAGGAAGGAAGGCATAAAGAATCAGTACCTGAAATTCCTTGAAAAGCTTTTGAGGGACCGCTTTAATTTTAAAAGTGTTCCGATCCGGATGTTTGTCAGACAGAGATAAAGATGGAGAGGGCGTGAATATTGTATTTATTTGAAGCACTTGGAAAAAGCATAACAGGCTTTCTCAGAGATGAAGGTTTCTATCTGTCAGCCTCAATATCATATTTTCTTATAGTGGCGCTGGTTCCGTTAAGTCTCCTGATCGTATCGCTCTTCGGTCATCTGCTTGGACATAACCAGGAGTTTTACCAGTATGCGCTTGCAAGGCTTATTAGTTCCTTCCCCTCGGTTACATCGGGGATAACGAACGAACTCAGGAACATAATCACATTTAAGGGTATAAGCTTAATAACCCTTTTCATTTACGCCTTTCTCTCTTTGCAGCTCTTTTATTCCATCGAACATGCCATGAACGTTATTTTTAAGGTGCCCAGGAGACGACACTTCCTTCTGTCTTTATTCTGGTCCGTATTTATTGTAATGCTTCTTATCATATTCCTTCTTCTTTCTTTCACGGTAAGTTCTATTGCCGGAGTATTTAAGGGAATCCCCGTCAGCATATTAGGTGTGGAGATCGGGTATAAGGCCGGCATTTTTGTTGGATATATAGCGCCATTTCTGCTTGTTCTGGCGACTTTTACCGCAATCTATCTAATTATCCCTACGGTCAGGGTATCGTTAAAGAACGCTTTTTTCGGGTCCATGCTTGTTACGATTTTGTGGGAGCTGGCAAAACACTTTTTCACGTGGTATGTTAAGAATGTTATTCATCTCGGTGCAATATATGGTTCTCTGACCACTTTTATTCTTTTTCTGTTGTGGGTTTATTATTTGTCGATTATTTTCCTTTTCGGAGGCGAGTTCGTAAATAACTTAAACAGGTAGGTGAAGCTGAAATTCACCTGCAGGGAGAGAACGGGTGGATAATAGTTCCTGCCTATAAAGTGCTTGATATAAGAGAGGTTGAGCGGTCCGATCTGTTCTGATCAGCGGACAAACCCGGAATAAGAATGAGTACGGGGGATATTCCTCTATCTCCATATATTTATCAGAAAACCTTTAAGGTTCTCAAAAACCCTGGTCTCTTCTTCAAAATATTGTTCAGCAT
>CAXMSH010000101.1:0-5299 GCA_964195875.1 Thermodesulfovibrionia bacterium | reverse complement strand
ATCTCGATGAAGCGATGCCGGCTATAGCGTCCCCGCCTCTTTCATCTTTAATTTCTTTTAATCTAAAAGCAACGAAATCCAGGGTCTCATCCCATGTACTCTCAACCAGATCACCGTTCTTTCTTATAAGAGGCTTTTTAATCCTCCTGTCACTTGTCGTAAAATCAAAACCAAACATCCCTTTTGAACAGAGCAATCCGTTATTAAGACCTAATCCTGCCTCAGGAGCTATGCGGACAATCGTCTCATCCCTCACCTGAGCTACAAAGGAACACCCAACCCCGCACCAGGCGCATACTGTCTTTGTCCTGCTATCCATCTGCCAGGGCCTATAGCTGTGCATGTACTGTCTGCTCAATATAGAACCGACCGGACACGCGGTAAGGCAGTTCCCGCAGTACTCGCAGTCAAATGATTTAGAAGAAAAAGGCTCAACTACCGTTCTTCCTCCCCTGTTGATCATCCCGATAGCCGAAGCACCCTGAACTTCATCACACATCCTTACACACCTTGAGCATACAATGCACCTCTCCATATTCCTTGCCAGAACCGGATCCTCATGACTCTCAGGAACCTTCCTCTTTTCTTCCATAAATCTGCCGGAAGGAGGTCCGTACTGCATAACCGCATCCTGCAGTTCGCATTCGCCCGCCTTGTCACAGTAGGCGCAATCAAGGGGGTGATTAATAAGCAGGAACTCCAGCATCGATCTTCGGACCCGCGAAATCTCCTCGGATTCAGTCCTTACAACCATGCCGTCAGCAGCATTAATAGAACATGAGTTAACAAGTTTAGGCATCCTTTCAACATCTACAACACAGAGCCTGCACCCTCCGAAAGGTTTAAGCAGTTCATGATTGCATAAAGTCGGGATCTTTATTCCAGACCTTCTTGCAGCTTCAAGTATTGAGACAGGCTCTTCAAGCCTGATTTCTTCACTGTTAATAGTCAGTGTAATCATTATTTATCAGTTATTCCTGCAGTTGTAAGAACAATTCAATACTACAGCTTCGCCTGCCTTGCACCCATTCTCCGATTTGGGCAGCAAAACGAGAAAGAGTAAACATCTCTCTAACTCTCATATTTACATTTTCCATCTTCAACATGCTCCTCAAACTCATCCCTGAAATGTCTTAACATTCCAAGAACAGCTCCTGCCGCACCATCTCCCAGAGAACAGAATGACTTGCCTGAAATATTCATTGATATTTCGGAAAGCAGGTTCAAGTCCTCTTTTCTGCCATTACCCTGTTCAATTCTCTCAAGGATCTTCCTGAGCCACTCTGTGCCTTCCCTGCATGGAGTGCATTTTCCGCATGACTCATGCTCAAAAAATTTCATTATCCTGAGGGCCACCTTAACCATACATACAGAATCATCCATGACAATAACCGCAGCAGAACCAAGCATACTGCCTGCTTTTGAGAGCGAAATGTAATCCATTGTACAGTCTATCTTGTCACCCGGGAGTACAGGAGCCGAGACCCCTCCCGGAATTACTGCCTTTAAATCTCTGCCGTTACTGATACCACCCGCATAATCGTATATAATCTCCCTGAGGGTCACTCCCATGTCAAGCTCATATAACCCCGGTCTCCTTATACAACCACTGACTGAAAATAATTTTGGCCCCGTGCTTTCAGGATTGCCTATTTCAGAATACACCTTTCCCCCTACCTTCATGATATGAGGGATATTAGCCAAGGTCTCGACATTGTTAACTATTGTCGGCATACCCCAGGCACCTACATTAACCGGGAAAGGAGGCTTGGTTCTCGGCTGCCCTCTTTTGCCCTCAATAGAATCAAGAAGCGCCGTCTCCTCACCGCATATATAAGCACCGGCTCCTGGATAAATAGAAATATGGAACTTAACCTTCCTCTTAAGAATGTCGTCCCCGAGAAAATTATTTTCATAAGCCTCTTTTATCGCTTTTTCAAGAATTTCTTTTGCATTGTAGTACTCCCCCCTTAGGTATATATAACCGTACTCGGCCTTCAGGGCATATGCGGATATAATCATACCTTCTATAATCAGGTGCGGGTTCTTCTCGATTAATACCTTATCCTTAAATGTACCCGGCTCAGCTTCGTCCGCGTTACAGATAAGATATTTAGGGAATTTGGGATCAGCTGACGCAAAACTCCACTTCATGGCTGTGGGGAAACCCGCTCCGCCCCTACCCTTCAGGCCCGATATCTTCACCTCATCAATAATATCGGCTGGTTTAAGATCAAAGGCCCTTGAAATGTTTTCATACCCGCCGGATTTTATATACTCTTGAATATACGCGGGGGAAGTGTTTTCGATATCTTTCAGTAAAATTCTTTCCATCGTAAAAAGTTGAATATCTCAGGAATCCTGGGATCAAATGGTTCGAGTGAAAGAAAAATGTTAGTTCAATCCACTCTATGAGGCTTAGACGGGTTTTGACTGAATAGTATAAACCCTAAACCATTACATGTATTTCCCAAGGATAACATCTATATTCTGTTCCGTCAGGTTACCATAAGAGTCTTCATTCACCAGCATTGACGGGGCGTCGTCACAGGCCCCGATACACTCAACTATTATCAGAGAAAATCTCCCGTCCGCTGTTGTTCCGCCCGGCTCCATTCCATATTTGCTCCCAAAAAAATCCTTCAGTTTTTCCGATCCGAGTATCATACACGATACGTTAGTACAGAGCTGTACAAGATGCCTTCCTGTCGGTTTATTCTTAAACAGTGAATAAAATGAAGCCGTTGCCCTTACGGTTGCCTCGGGCAGATTCAAATTATCGGCAACAAATCTCAATGCTTCATTGCTTAACCATCCGTATTCTCTCTGCGCAATATAGAGAGAAGGGATTAGCGCGCTTCTTGCATCAGGGTATCTTTCTTTAATACCATCAATCTCTTTTAAGATGCTTTCATTAAACATTAATCAGGTTATTGAGTTACTGAGTTATTGGTTGTTGTCTGTTACTCGTTACCCGTCACCAGTTACAGGTTTTTAGTTGTTTTCTGTTGTTACCAATCACCAATCACCTATGACCTATAACCTATTATTTATTATCTATCACATTCCCCTAATACAATATCTATTGACCCTATATTCGCGATAACATCGGCAACAAGTCCACCTTCACAGAGTTTTGGTAAAGCTGAAACATGAACAAATGACGGGGGTCTTATCCTGAGGCGATACGGTTTGCCGGTCCCGTCACTGACGATATAGAATCCAAGCTCACCTTTAGGGGCCTCGGTAGCTACATATATCTCCCCTTCAGGTGCTGTCTCAGGTCCCTTTGTAATAAGAACAAAATGATGGATCAGCTGTTCCATATTATCCAGCACCCTTTCCTTGGGTGGAAGAACGAATTTGGGCATGTCCGCCATAACAGGGCCCGATGGGATACTTTCTATACATTGTCTGATAATTGAATTTGATTGAAGGAACTCATCCATTCTTACCCTGTACCGGTCATACACGTCTCCATTCACACCTGTGGGCACTTCCCATTTGACCTTGTCATAAACCCCGTACGGCATGGACTTCCTCACATCATAAGGCACACCGGAACCCCTCAGGGTCGGACCGCTCAGGCCCATATTAACTGCCTCTTCAGCTGAAATTACACCAACTCCCTTTGTCCGTTTCAGCCATATACGGTTCTTGTTAATAAGGGTCTCATACTGCTCTACCCTCATGGGAAATTCTTCGGTGAACTGATACAGGTCATCCAGCCATTTCGGATCAACATCCCTCTTAACCCCTCCGATTCTCGGATAACTTACGGTCAACCTCGCCCCGGACAGCCTTTCATACAGATTCTGAATCTTTTCTCTCTCCCTGAAGCAGTACAGGAAGACTGTCATCGCTCCTATATCAAGCGCGTGGGTTGCAAGCCAGAGCACGTGACTCACAATACGGGTCAACTCTGCAAGCATGGTCCTTATATATTCAGCCCTTTCAGGTATCTTGATCTTAAATAGCCTCTCAACAGCTATGCAGTATCCGATATTATTTGACATTGCGGCAATATAATCGAGGCGGTCGGTATGGGGTATTATCTGGAGGTAACTAAGTTGTTCAACATGCTTTTCTACGCCTCTATGCAGATATCCGATGACCGGTGTACATTTAACAACAGTCTCACCGTCGAGGTCAAGCACAAGTCTCATCACACCATGTGTAGCAGGGTGCTGCGGACCCATGTTAAGGGTAAGCTCTTTGGTAACTAAGCCTGTATTGTTTCCGGGCTTTGTGTCCGGGGTATGATTATTATTTCCCATATGCAAATTCCAAAAAGCAGGTTCCCATGACCAAAACAGATTTTCTAATATTGTAGTATGTTATCTGTGTTTTTCGTATTTTGATTATCGATTTATAAAGTGCTGAAATCCGGAAATTAAGAACCAACTTTCCACTCTTTATCATGTAAATGAAGTTCTTTTGCTTCTTCATACCCCTTATACTCCCAGTCTTCAGGCCCTTTCAGGGGATAATCCTTCCTCAGCGGGAAGCCCTCCCAGTCTTCAGGCAGCAGTATCCGTCTAAGGTCCGGATGACCACGAAAAACGATACCGAACATATCATAAGTCTCTCTCTCATGACAGTTTGCACCGCTCCAGACCGTCACAACACTCTCAATTGACGGATCCGACTCCGGTATCAGGGCTTTAACCCGTATCCTGTGTTGATGTTTCATGGAAAAGAGATTGTAAACAACTTCAAACCTGAACTCCCTTTCTTTATAGTCAACACCACACAAATCAGACAGAAAGTTCATTTCGATAGAGGAATCTTTAAAAAGGTAAAGACAGATATCAAGTATCCTGTCACGCTTAACTGTCACTGATACCTGGTCCCTGAAATTCAATACCTCCTGAACTTCACCGGGAAATTTTTCCTTTATCTTCTCTGCAATCTCAAGTGGTTCCATTGTTTCTCCATTTTGAATCTTTATCTTAATCGTTACAGATTAAAGGCAACTTATCACAGATCAGGTTTATTATCTCCAGCGGCTCCATCTGAAGTTCTCCTTCTGGATCTTTTCCTGAAGCTTTATTATTCCGTCCATAAGCGCTTCAGGCCTTGGAGGACAGCCCGGGACATAGACATCAACAGGCAAAAAAGTATCACATCCCTGAACAACAGCATAAGTATTATAAATATTTCCGGAACACGCACAGCTTCCCATTGCGATAACATACCTTGGTTCCGGCATCTGATCATAAACCCTTCTGATCACAGGCGCCATCTTTTTTGTGACGGTACCGGATACAATAAGCACATCGGACTGCCTCGGTGAAGC
>CAXMSH010000100.1:3044-5359 GCA_964195875.1 Thermodesulfovibrionia bacterium | reverse complement strand
CAATATGATACTAACCCTGACACTGTCGGGCAGATCGTTAATTTGTGACGCGTCAAAGGTCTTCACCCATTTATTATTGAATAGGGTCTCAACGGAAAAACCCTCTATGCCGTCCATTAATTCTGCTTTGTAGAGGTTTGAAAACAGGGTAGATAAAGTCACGGCAGGCGCTTCCATCTTTAAAAGCTTCAATGTGTTCTCACTCTCCTCAACGGAATAAGATATAACGTGCAGATTTTTATCTCTGTAGGGAAAGGAAGTAAAATATAATGTTGACGCGCTATTGCCGAAGATGTCCCTGTCTTTTAGAAGAAAGAGGGTTTTGTTCCTTGTTATATCTTTGTTCTGGGGTTTTTTTATGTAGGCGCTTTCAATTTCACGTCTTATAAGATCGAGGGCCGTGCGTGCCTCGTGGTATTTGAGTGAGACATTTTCAAACCTCTCAAGCGCTCTCTGGACCATGAAGAAGGTGCTGTAGATTGCGCCCAGAACAATGGTCAGCAGAGTGAGGCTTATCAGCACCTCTATCAGGGTGAATCCGGCGGTCTTTTTTTTTGTTTTAATAATATATTGAATCATCATGTTTCCAATGACAAATGCTCTACTTCTTTATAATAAGTTCACTCAGTGTGATCTCTCTCTCGTCTGTACTTATGACAGATCGTATTTCGATTATCCCGGGCTCCCCGATCTCATTTACAGTGTTTATAAATGAAAAGCCTGTGCCGGCGAAAGTACCGCTTGAGTCACTTGGGTTTGTCTCCATCTCTGTCAGCTTCTCTTTCGCAAGCAGAAACATCTGTGTTGTTTCCGCATTCTTAAACGATACGTCAGCATGGTAATTAACGGTATAAATGATAACCGTGAGAAAAGATCCGATAATCGCAAGAGCGATCATTATCTCAAGGAGGGTGAAGCCCGTCGAGGAAAAATGCTCGCGTATGAATGAAGAGTTGAATATTTTTTTCCTCTCAAGGATCTCCTTATGACCCATGATTGTGATCATATTGAGTACCCTTCAATTATTTTAGACCGTCCTGTTATATGGTTAAATATTACGGTATATTCGGCGTCTCCCCTGAAGAGATGTATAACAATAGGTTCTTCGGTTCCAAGCAGACCAAATTCAATAAGGACCTCTCCTTCAAATAATTTGCCAAGGGAGGGGATTATAACATCTTTGAACCCGCCTTCACCTTTGATACTGAAGTCCCTTGACTCTTTTTTACTGCTGAAACCATACATGTCGGTATCCAGATTTATTTTAAAGAGGTACTTCTCTTTTTTGCTCACGGTTTCATTGTAAACATATCTCAGGGTACTGCTGATATTCTTTGCTTCAGACCGAAGGCTCTCCTTTTCGGTGTTCCAGAGCGACGGAATAATTATTGCTGTTGCCAATGATATGATAAATAAGACAACTATTAATTCTATAAGAGTAAGGCCTTTATTCCATGTCCCAGTTTGAAATATCCGCGTCATATTCTTCTCCACCGGGTTCATTGTCAGCCCCAAAAGATAAAATGTCATAATCACCTCCTGTCCCCGGGGAGATGTAGACATAACGGTTACCCCAGGGGTCAGGACTTACTCCTTTCTTCTCCAGGTAACCGCCTTTACGGTAGTTCCCGGGAATACGACCTGTTGCCGGTTTTGTGATAAGCGCCTCCAGCCCCTGATCGGTAGAGGGGTAAAAACCATTATCCATCCTGAAGAGCTTAAGTGATGTCTCAAAATTCTTTATCTGCACTCTGGCCTGGGTAACCTTTGCATCATCGGTCCTGCCTATCAGTCTGGGGGTAATTATAGCTGCAAGGATGCCAAGTATCATAACAACAACCATTACTTCAATAAGTGTAAAACCGTCAGTTTTTTTCATAACATTCTCTCTTTCTTGTTTTAGTTGATTATTTATCATTAAATATTCCGAAATATTTGATATTTGATATTTTATTTTTAATTTATTCCCTGCGTTCTGTTACCTTATGAGCTGGTTAATTTCGAAAATAGGCAGAAGAACCGAGAGTACTATGAATCCAATGATAAGCCCCATAAAGAGAATCAGGAAGGGCTCCAGGAGCCCGATGGTCCTTTGAAGCTTTCTGTTAAACTCTTCTTCATAAGAGATGGCGGTCATCTTTAATACTTCCGAAAGCCTCCCTGTCTGCTCTCCGGTAGATATTATCTGCAGTATTGTTTGTGGAAAACCTTCAAGGCTTGCTGACAGCATCGCCCCCTGTGATACATGTTCCTGCGCGGATAATATCTTCTTCTCCAGGCTTAGATTGCCAGTTGCTTTTGCCGTAAGCTCCAGT
>CAXMSH010000100.1:0-3034 GCA_964195875.1 Thermodesulfovibrionia bacterium | reverse complement strand
GCAGACCTCCGGCAAGCAGGAAAGACATGGTCATGGAAAAACGCAGCATATAAAGACTCATAAGTATTCCGATTGGTTCCTTCATAAGTATCGAGTCGATAAGTTCTCTATTTGCGGCTTTAACCTTTTTAAAGACAAAAACAGAACCGATCACTGAAGCCAGGAGGACCCACCAGTACTTTTGAAGTGCTGTCGTTATCCAGATGATTACAACAGTAATAAAAGGCAACGATGCAGAAGTCCCTTCAAATATGCCCGTTATCTTTGGAACGACAAAGGTAAAGAGAAAAAGAACAATAAGGATGCTCACGGAGGCCATAAAAAGAGGGTATATAAGAGCTGTCTGGACCTTGTTTCTGGTATTTGTTTCCGCTTCAATATAATCGGCGAGTTTAAGCAGAACTCCGGTTAATTCGCCGCTGTTTTCTCCTGCCGATATCATAGCGGTAAAAAAATCCGGGAATATACTGTGCCTCTGCATCGCCCTTGCAAGGGTTGATCCGCCGGCAAGCTGCTCTTTGATATCCTGCAGTATATCTTTCCAGACGCCTTTCTGTTCGGATGACAGTGACCCGATCGCCTCTATAAGAGGGACCCCTGAAGAAATCAATAAGGAGAGTCTCCTGGTGATGACGGAAAGCGCAAAACGGGAAGGACGCCTGAATGTAAATTTATTGCCGGGAAAAGAGGTTTCAGAGATTTCTTTAGGGAATATCCCTTTCTCTTTTATCCTGACCGCGGCATCTCTCTGGCCATCAGCTTCAATAATACCTGCTGTTTCAGAGCCTTCCTTATTATATCCTTTATATTTGAATACCGGCATAACTTTTTTTGGCACTACTGGCTTTTGTGTGTGTTACTTTATCAAATCCACCTCTGTCCCCCTCGGAACGAGCCTGCTCGGCTTTGCTTCCGCACTCAGGCGGATTCGCCGAGGCGAAAAAGTGGGATAGCACAAGAGAGTCTTTTGAGAATAAGAGGATATTATCCGTGTTTTCGTTTCCCCAACACTATTACCTGAAGAGCCCTTTTTTTAATCCTGTAATCCCCTTAAGATCGATGCGAGTATCTGTAGGGTTGACTATATATCTATTCGATCCGATTTACTGCGGTATGGTGCATCGCTATGCACTGTTATCTTTCTGGGTTGTCCTCAGAATTTCTTCTATAGTCGTAGTCCCGTCCAGAATTTCCTCCATAGCGCGATTTTGAAGTGTTCTGAAACCTGATCCTATGGCAGCCTTCATAATTGATTGCGAATCCTTCCTGTCAACAATCATCGATCTTATATCAGGGGTAATATCAAGAAGTTCATAGATCCCGGTCCTTCCGAGATAGCCGGTACGGAGACATTTGTCGCAGCCCGTTCCCCTGTAAAGATTTTCAGGCGGGCTTTCTGTCTCAAGCCAGGCCGTCTCCTGAGGGGATGGGCTGTATGCTTCCTTGCAGTGAGGACAAATTACTCTTACCAGTCTCTGCGCCAGAACACATACAAGAGATGATGCTACAAGAAACGGTTCTATCCCCATGTCAATCAGTCTTGTAATCGCACTTGGTGCATCGTTCGTATGGAGTGTGCTCAATACAAGGTGTCCGGTCAAGGAAGCATGTATCGCTATCTCAGCGGTTTCCCTGTCTCTGATCTCTCCAACCATCAAAATGTCCGGGTCCTGCCTTAATATTGCCCTGAGACCAGAGGCAAACGTGAGTCCTATTTTGGGATTTACCTGCATCTGGCCGATACCGGAAAGCTGGTATTCAACGGGGTCCTCCACGGTTATAATATTCCTTTCTTCGGAATAAAGCCGCAGGAGGGACGCGTAAAGTGTGGTTGTTTTTCCTGAACCGGTTGGGCCTGTAACAAGAATGATACCGTTCTGTCTTGAAAGGGATTTCTCATACTGCTCCCGCATGTCAGCTGAAAAGCCGAGCATTTCAAGGCTGATGATTCCTGCCTGCCTGTCGAGGAGCCTCAGAACAGCCCTTTCACCAAGAGCTGTAGGTATTATAGAGACCCTGATATCAATATTTTTCCCGGCAACAAGCAGTTTTATCCTCCCGTCCTGAGGCAGTCTCCTCTCTGCAATATCAAGTCCTGCAAGTATCTTTACCCTTGATATAAGGGCTTCCTGAATGATCTTGGGAGGATTAAGTATTTTGCGTAACATGCCGTCTACCCTCAATCTGACTTCCAGTCCTTTCTCATATGGTTCAATGTGGATATCGCTGGCCCTTTCTTTCACGGCCTCCATAAGTAACGCGTTTAATAACCGTATTATCGGGGCTTCTTCGGTGAGTTCAAGAAGGTCTTTTGGTGATTCAAATTCATTGGCTATCATGGAGAGGTCTTCACCTTCAATGGCGCCCATGGCCTCATCCATCTTACTGGTCTGGCTGTAGATACGGTTTATAGCGTCAATAATATTTGCTTCAGTGGTATGCAATGGGTGAGGCTTAAGGTTGAGTTTTCTTGATAAGTCCATCAGGGCCAGGATTCCGCGATTGTCTGCTACGGCCGCGAAAAGTTCTCCGTTCCGCCTCCGCAAGGGAAGAATTAAATTGGATTTTACAAACTGAAGGGGCAGGTCATTTAATAATGGTAACTCTATATCGGCTTCTTTTATTATATCTATCTTTTCCATACCTGCTATCTTGAATTTGTTCTGTTAGTTGCGAAAAGCGGGGATTCGGTGGTCGAACGGGATGAGTTGTCATGTAGGGAACCTCCCGTAGAGTCCGGGATATCCGCTGGTTTGTCAATGTTATGGATTTGCGTATTCGAATTATCCTTAATATGAAGCTTATAATTGGGCTCAGTATAGAGAATCTCGGAAACGGAAGAAAACTCCATTATTGCGTCCTCTACATCCTGTTTATCCCTGAGCTTTATATGGTACACATTAATCTCTTTTATATAATTAATAATAGATGCGCCTTTTAGTGATATTATCTCCCTTGCGGTTTCATCAAGGATACCGGGTTTGAACTTTACCATTAATTCACCCTCCAGATATTGTTTCTCACTGACCGCGAA
>CAXMSH010000099.1:0-5470 GCA_964195875.1 Thermodesulfovibrionia bacterium | reverse complement strand
TGTCGCGGCCACAACAGGTATTACAAGGAGAATGACCCTCTTCAGACCGGGATGATTAAATGAAAATATAGGCCTTAATCTAAAACCTTTTCTACGAAGATCTATTATCTGCACCCCGAACTGCATCGCCCCTCCCGCCGTAACACCTATTCCTACCGCAAGGATCGGAACACTTAATTCCGGTGAGAGGAAAAGAGCAGAAGCGATTATCGCAAGGTTAAAGAATGCCGGAGCAAGTGCGGGCAGAAAGAAAGACCTTAGTGAATTCAATATCCCCATGGCAAGAGCGGCAAGGCTGATAAAGAGGAGGAACGGAAACATGACCCTTATCAGCTTTATGGTCAGTTGAAACTTCTCAGGGTCTTTCAGAAAGCCTCTGGCAACCACAGAAGCGATGAAAGGAGCGAACAGTATCCCAAGAAAACAGATCACGATCAATACGGAAAGGAGGAACGCAAACACAACCCCCGCAAGTTTCCGCGCCTCCTCTCTGTCCTCCTTTGCAAGATACTCGGTAAAGACTGGGACAAAGCCTGCGGATACTGACCCCTCGGCAAAAAGCTCTCTTAGCAGATTTGGGATACGGTAGGCAACAAAAAAGGCGTCAGTCATCCCGGTTGCTCCAAAAAGCTTCGCAAGAATCACATCTCTGACAAAACCCAGGACCCTGCTCATGGCAGTTGCAAGGGAGATCTGTCCTGCTGCCTTTGCTACCCTTCTATTTTCACTCATACAGGTTGACTTTCATGTCTTCTAAATGTAAAATGATTATGCTATATAAAAAGGTTATATTACTAATTTTTCAATAAAGTATTATCTGGAGGTAAGGTATTGCCAGCTAAAACAGCTCCCAAAAAAAGCAAATCAGCAGTAAAAAGGGCCAGACAGTCAGAGACAAGGGCTCTTCGGAACCGCTCTGCCAAAAAGACACTGAAGACCCTTTCAAAAAATGTTGAAGCAGCGGTTAAAGAAAAAAACATTGACGGCTCTACTGCTGCCCTTAAGAAAGCCGTACAGGGTATAGATAAGGCAGCCAGCAAGGGGATTCTACACAGAAATACCGCTTCAAGAAAAGTTTCAAGACTTTCCAGACTTGTCAATTCCCAGCCCCGCTCTGAAGCAACTTAATCAGGAGCACCTCCATAGCTATAGCGGGCCTTCCGGATGTTTTTATGCCCAGATCGGCCTCATGCAGGCTCCTGAATATATTGTAAAACTTCCCCTCGTCAAACGAGTGGATATGTCTAATAAGAGCTCTATATGTCTTATCCCTCATCTTAAACGGTCTCTTCCCTTTATTCCGCCAAAGAGTATAAAACTGTTTATAATGCCAGTTAAGCGTGCCGAGTATAACGGGCGCTTGCAAAGCGTTTCCGGATAAAGCGGCCTTTAATATCCTGAACGCCTTTGATTTATGCCCGGCTGCAATTGCATCAATAAGTTCAAAAGGAGTAAACTCCCTAACCGAACTGATTGCAGCGGCAATATCCTTCTCACCCACCTTCATGTGTCCTGAAAGAAGAAGTTTATCAATCTCCATCAACAATAGTCCGGGATCAAACCCGACAAACTCAATCAGTGTGTTAACAGCAGATACGGTCATCTGAAGACCCTTTTCAGAAGATTTACGCTTCAGCCATGCGGGGATATCCCTTTCACTTAAATTAAGAGGGAATACCTTCCAGATTATATCACGGGCTGATTTGGGAGCCTTCCGGGAAAGTATCAAAATACAGGTTGTTTCTGAAGGCTCCTTAAGGAATAATGTCAGTGCCTTAACAGCTGATTTTTGAAACTGGTGGAAATCCTTAAGTACTACGAGCCGCCTTTTAGCCATGAACGGAAGAGTATATGCTGTGTCCATAATCTCCTGAGGAGAGTCTGACGGAAAGTACGTATCATAATTAAAGTCCAGGGGATTGGACCCTACTACTCTCTCAATAGCCTTTGAGACCGCCTCCTCTAAAAAGACCTGCTCCTCACTCCAGAGGAAATAAACAGGAGATGGCAAACCTTTTTCAAGTTCTTTCTGGAGGGCTTTATTTGGCATACTTTAGAATGATCTTACTTACAACCTCTTTTGCAATCTCCGCAGATGTCTTGTCAATTGCTCTCTCCTTGTTGGCAACGGCCTCGGTAACGGATCCTTCTGACTGGAAGGTTATCCTTATAGGCGAACCCAGCCCCCTGAATTCCGTTACTTTCCCGTCATCGATGATTCTGAAATCAACGATCATTACTATCGTCTGCTCTTTGACTCTTTCGTCAACGGCTCCTATAGCGCTGAGATCAAAATTAGTAATTACAGTCTCAATATTAATATCACCGCCTGCTGTTACAAGGTCTATACCCTGAACTATAAATTCTCTTGAAAGTGCACTGTGAAGACTATCTTCAAGCAAAGGCTCATATGTATTGTTACTGACCGGCTTAATAGTAACCGAGTCAAACGGAAGGTATTTTGACCCTATTATACTGTAGCCACAAGAGTAATGAACGAAAAGGAAGAGGGCAAGTATGATACAACGACATTTTGATCCATTAATGCTCTTCATCCTGTATATCATGTCAAGTTTGTTAAACAACTATATTAACAAGCCTCCCTTTAACTATAACCACCCTTTTAACTGGTTTATCCCCTACATACTCCTTAATCTTTGGGTCAGCAAAAGCCTTCTGACTTATAGTTTCATCATCAAGCCCCGCGGTTATTCCCAGCTTCCCCCTGACCTTGCCGTTTATCTGGATTATAAGCTCAATCTCCTCCTCTTTAACAGTCTCTTCATCCCATACAGGCCATGGCGCGCCGAATACACTTCCCTTATTTCCTGTTTTTTCCCATAGTTCCTCTGCAATATGAGGTGCGAAAGGGGCCAGTAGTATAACCGCACTATTAATGGCAAACCTGAAGATATCCTTGCCATCCGAAGTCGAAGGCTTAGAAGCCATAATCTCGTTAAGGAGTTCCATTAATGCCGCGATAGCTGTATTAAAATGATAATCACGCTCAATGCTGTTAGTGACCTTTCTGATTGTCTGATGTATCTTGCGAAGGAGCCCTGAAAGATCTTTATCCTTTTTTAAAGATTTAAACTCAATCTCTCCGCCGGAGGTGATGCTGTTTTTACAGACAATCCCCCATAATCTGTTTAGAAAACGATAAGCCCCTTCAAGGCCGCTATCAGACCACTCCAGATCTCTTTCAGGCGGAGCTGCGAAGAGGCAGAAGATCCTTAATGTATCCGCTCCATAAGTATCTATCAATAAATCAGGATCTACTACATTACCTTTAGACTTGGACATCTTGGCCCCGTCCTTTATAACCATGCCCTGGGTAAGCAGCCTGTCAAAGGGTTCACCGGCCTTGATCAATCCAATGTCCCTTAACACCTTGGTAAAAAACCTCGAATAAAGAAGGTGAAGAACCGCGTGCTCAATTCCACCTATGTACTGGTCAACAGGCATCCAGTGATCAACAGCCCGTGAGTCAACGGGGCCGTCCTTGAAGGAAGGGGAACAGTATCTTATAAAATACCATGATGAATCGACAAAGGTGTCCATAGTATCAGTCTCTCTCTCTGCGTCTTCTCCGCATTCATAACACTTTACAGCAATAAAACTCTTCACATCAGAAAGCGGCAGGGGGGCATTGTCAACATTCTGCTCTCCTTCAGGAAGCAGGACGGGCAGTTCATTTTCCGGAACAGGGACAATACCACAGGTTTTACAGTAGATGACAGGTATCGGAGTACCCCAGTACCTCTGACGGGAAATACCCCAATCCCTTAGCCTGTAATTAGTATTCTTACAGCCCAGATTTTCTTTCTCTATAAAATTCGCAATCTCCTCCCTGGCCTTATCACTCTGCAGACCGGAAAAACCTGAAGAGTTCAAGAGGACACCCTCTCCTTCATATGCCTCCTCAAGCGGGCCACCGGCACTCTCTGCCCTTTCAGGGAATATAACCTGTTTAACCGGCAGATCATATTTAATGGCAAATTCAAAATCCCTCTGGTCATGCGCCGGAACCGCCATTATTGCGCCTGTACCATACTCCATAAGAACAAAATTGGAAACCCATACAGGAAGTTTGTCTCCGGACAGAGGGTTAATTGCGTACAGCCCCGTAAAAACACCCTCCTTCTCTTCAGGATCATCAGAAAGAGATTTAATCTCCTCCACAATCTTCTCATCTTTAATCAACTCATCAAGCAGTGGATGCTCCCTTGCAATACTTACAAAAGTCGCCCCGTATAGCGTATCCTGCCTTGTTGTAAATATCCTCACTGAAAGGTCAGAGCCTTCAATCCTGAATGTCACTTCAACCCCTTCGCTCCGTCCTATCCAGTTACGCTGCATCGCCAGAACCCTCTCCGGCCAGTTCTTCAAGGTATGGAGGTCATTAAGAAGTTCCTCTGCATACGCGGTAATCCTGAAGAACCACTGTTCAAGCTTCTTCTGTACTATAGTTGTGTCACAGCGCCAGCACGCATTATCGATAACCTGTTCGTTAGCCAGAACAGTCCCGCAGGAAGAGCACCAGTTAACCGATGATTTCTTTTTGTATGCCAGTCCACGCTCGAGCATCCTGAGAAATAACCATTGGTTCCACCTGTAGTACTCGGGATCACATGTCGCCAATTCTCTCTTCCAGTCATAACTCAAACCGAGTTTCTTCAACTGCATTCTCATATAATCAATATTATTGCGGGTCCATTTTGAAGGGTGAAGCCCGTGTTTTATAGCAGCATTTTCAGCAGGAAGTCCGAATGCGTCCCACCCCATAGGATGTAGGACATTAAACCCCCTCATTCTCTTGTATCTGGCAATTACATCACCTATCACATAGTTTCTGACATGCCCCATATGAATCCTGCCTGACGGATAAGGGAACATTTCCAGACAGTAAAATTTCTTGCGGTCAGGAGACTCTATAACACCGAAGAGATCCTCAGAATCCCAGAACTTCTGCCACTTATCCTCAACCTTTTTTGGTTTGTATTTTTCTTCCAATTACCTTCCCCGTTATAAAATTCCGACCTGCTTATATTAGCACACTATTGCCGGAACTTTGGTATAAAACTGTTGTTTATACATACCCTTTTTATCGTCTTTCAAGCAGAATACCTGTCCAGTTATTGCATTATTATAGATAGTTGGAGACTTAAATCATAAATCGAATCGGGACAATCCGGCAACTAATACTATTGGTCTCCCTTTGGCAAGACCACAGGCAATCTAATGCAAAGACTATTATTGTTACATTCGCTCGTAAGACCCCGTGGCAACCAGAATTAGGCATTTCTAAGCGAGACCACGGGGGATACAATCGCTTTATTTAAGAGTGGAGCTCCCCGCCTACAAGGCGGGGCATCAAAAAGAATAACTTTATTAATGATAATGCAGTTTGTATTCCCCTCTTTGGCAAAGAGGGGCTAGGGGAGATTTTTTAAAGAAATTATTCATAAAA
>CAXMSH010000098.1:0-5504 GCA_964195875.1 Thermodesulfovibrionia bacterium | reverse complement strand
CTGCTTCTCTTTTGACGATCCGGCCGTTTTATCCATAATAAACCATTATATTATTGTGTTGACTGACATAAGTAAGGTTTTGGTAGGACACTTTCTTATTTTTACTCAAAAAGACAGGCTTTGTCAAGGAAAATGAAATTCATTTTCAAAACGCCCAGCCCAGTAAATATATCCGGCCTTTGGAATATGTCAGGTTCTCCCGAAACCTGTCTGCTCAATGAGTCTAATACCGGAGGGATAGACATGCAGGAATCCTGACTTAGTAAAGGCTTATCTTTTCTAAAAACAATTATGGCGTGAAAGAGAAGATCGGGTGTATACTTATATAATTAAAGGGCAACAGCTTATTGATGTTTAGGAGGATCTGTAATGGCTGATTTTCATCAGGAAGGAACAATTACAACTTTTCACGACCTTTACCGGGCATTTGATCCGGAAGAGTATCTGGTCAACCTGGAAGATAGGCTTGAGAAGTATACAAAGAAGAACAGGGTGAGCCTGCTCCTTCCCTGCTATTTCACGGAGTTGGAAAACCGTGAAGTCCTGGACAGGATAGTTGAGAATATTAAGAAAGTGCGCTATTTAAAGAATATCATCATCGCATTTAACGGGACGGAAGAAGAAGAAAAATTCATGGAGGCAAAAGCATATTTTCGCACTCTTAAGCGATCGGGAAGAAATGTTAAATTGGTATGGATTAACGGCCCGAGGGTGCAGGGAGTCTTTCAGAGAATCCGCGAGCGCGACATTATGACCGGGGTGCAGGGCAAAGGACAGTCGGTGTGGATGACTATGGGCTATATTCTTGGACGGGGGGACTCAGAGGTGATAGCCCTTCATGATTGTGATATTGTGACTTATGATCGTATTCTTCTCGGACGTCTGATCGAGCCGACAGCAAATCCGCACGCGGACTATGAATTCTGCAAGGGATACTATATGCGTATTTCTCCTTCCGAACGGGCTATGAAAGGCAGGGTCATGAGGCTCTTTATCACTCCCTTTGTAGACGCGATGATGAATGTCATGTTTGAGCGGGGATTTAATGAACTTGCCAGGTTTTTTGCTTTTCACAAAAGCTTTAAATACCCGCTCTCCGGAGAGTTCAGCTTTACCGCAAGGCTTGCAAGGGAAATTAATATAGCCTACGACTGGTCTCTTGAAGTTGCAACACTATCCGAGGTTTACCACCGCGTTAAGTTCAGGAAAATAGCCCAGTCGGACCTGGTGCCCAACTACGAACACAGGCATCAGGACATGTCGCCTGAGGATACATCGAAAGGACTCTCCCGCATGTTAATCGATATTGCGAAGTTTTATCTGCACTATATGAGGGCTCATGGGATCGCCATGGATGATTCTTTTGTGGATATGATGCTTCACACGTATTATGATAATGCTATCAGGTTCATCAAGTGTTACAGTGATGACGCTGAGATGAACAACCTGGCATTTAACCGGTATGAGGAAGAGATGACGGCAAAGCAGTTCCGGGGGTTCCTCTGGACGGCATGGGAACAGAGCCGGGGCCCTACTGAAGCCCCTCTCATTCCGTCATGGAATCGGGTCATATACAGCATTCCAGATATATACACGCAGCTCCTTGAAGCCGTGGAAAAAGATAATAAATGACGTTATATTTGCTCTCTTGACAACAGCGATGACTTATATGTAATCTTTGTTTCCCTTATTATAGAGGTGAAAGATAGAAAGCGTAGTTTTAAGAGATGAAGTAAGCGAAAAACTGAAAGAGATCGGTGAGGCTGATATCCTTGTAGGCATCCCGAGCTTTAACAACGTCGACACGGTCAAGCATGTGGTAAGGGCCGTACAGGCAGGACTTGCAAAGTACTTCCCTGACAGAAAGGCCATTCTGGTCAATTCAGACGGAGGCTCTTCCGACGGGACGATGGATGTTGTAGATAAGGTGACTATTGAAGACTTTCAGCCCCTTCTTATAAGCCAGAGAGAAAACCTGTTCTCAAAGATCGTCACCCCTTATCACGGCATTCCCGGCAAAGGCAGTGCATTCAGAACAATATTTCAGATCGCCAAAGAACTGGGCGTAAAGGCCTGCGCTGTCGTAGACTCCGATCTCAGGAGCATCACCCCCGAGTGGATAGAGCTTCTTATAAGGCCGGTCCTTGAGAGAAACTTTGATTTTGTTACCCCTTACTATCTCCGGCATAAATATGACGGCACAATAACCAACAGCATTGTTTATCCCGTTACAAGGGCCCTCTACGGAAAGCATATAAGACAGCCGATTGGCGGTGACTTTGGAATTTCCGGAAGGCTTGCGGAATTTTATCTTACCAAGGATGTCTGGGAGAGCGACGTGGCCAGGTTTGGTATTGATATATGGATGACCACAACCGCGGTGGCGAATGATTTCAGGGTATGTCAGTCATTTCTGGGAGCAAAAATACACTCGGCCAAGGACCCTTCTTCAGATCTTTCGGCAATGCTTACGCAGGTAGTCAGCGCCCTTTTTATGTTGATGGAAGAGTATCCGGATAAGTGGCAAGAGGTGAAATCAACAGACCCTGTACCGATGTTCGGTTTTCAGTTCTCTGTAGGGCTTGAGCCTGTTAATGTGAATGTAGACAAGATGACAGGCATGTTCCGTCTCGGGATCTCGGAACTTGGTGACATATTAAAAGAGATAGTTAGCGCTGAGAGTTTTACCGGGCTAAATGAAGTATCAAAGGCAGACACTTTCTCGTTCAGTGATGAATTGTGGGCAAGGGTCATTTATGACTACGCGCTTGCGTATCACAAAAAAGTCATGAGTCCTGATCATATACTTAAGACACTTACCCCATTTTATCTGGGTAAAGTGGCTTCACTTGTTATTGAGATGGCTGAAAGCAATGCCCTTGAAGTTGAAGAGAGGCTTGAGAGTATATGCTCGGCGTTTGAAAAGCAAAAACCGTATCTCATCGATCAATGGTAATAAGGGGGGATTATGGATAATATTTTCTTGGAACCGTTAAAAAGATTTGTTCAGAAAATTGCAGGTTTTCTGCCTAACCTTTTGACAGGTATCATTATAATAGCGATCGGGTTTTTTGTAGCCTTCTTTGTAAAAAGGTTCTTCGCAAAGATTTCAATTTTTCTCAAAATAGACCGGCTGTCTGAAAAGATCGGTCTGGATCAGATTATTAAAAGATGCGGGATTCGGGGCTCTCTCTCCGGAGTGATTGGAAAGGCGGCCTTCTGGGTCATATTAATATCGTTCGTTACCATGGGGCTTGATTCAATGAAGATGCTTGCCGTTGAGAACCTGCTTGAAGCATTCTGGCTCTATCTTCCAAATGTGATCGCATCGGTCATTATTATTGTTGTAGGTTACCTTCTTGGAAATTTCCTGGGAAGAGCCGCTTTAATCGCATCAGTAAACGCCGGACTGGCTTTAGCTGGATTGATCGGTAAGTTTGTTAAATTTACTGTCTTTATTATGTCAGCCACAATGGCTCTGGAACTGCTCGGGATAGGAAAAGATACGGTGCTTATCGCTTTTGCGATAGTATTTGGCGGTGTGGTGCTTGCTCTTTCATTAGCGTTCGGTTTTGGAGGAAGGGACGCCGCGAAGGATTATATCGACAGGATGTTAAAGGAGAAGAAGGACGAGGACGATATATCTCATATCTGATTAACACACATTATACAGCTTATAGCATCTTTGCCGGAAGAGCGGCAATACGGTGACAAGCAAGAGACCCTGCCGCATCAGTTACGGTTGTCAGTAAGATGTAGTGGAGCTGGCTTACTTTAATCCCTTCAGGTATATAATGATTTCATTGAGCTCTGATTCTGACACATTGCCTTCCTGAGAAGGCATAATATTTGGAAAACCCTTTACGACATCTTCATCCGGATGGAGAATCGAGGTTTATACATATTCTTCGTCAGCAACCAGTTCGCGTTCTTTCCCGCTTCTTATGACCGTAGCTTTACGGCCGAATAGGCCTTTAAAGCTCGGGCCGACCTCTATCGTTCCGTCAGTTGAGTGACAGCCAAGACATCCCTTTTCCTCCAGGAGTTTTGCGCCCTGCGAACCTTGAGGTTCTATTTTATCTTCTCCTGCTTTTTTGTTAGCCTCATACCAAGCCTGAAAATCTCCTGCAGTCATGACGATAACTTTTGAGACCATGGAAGAATGTTTTACCCCGCAGTATTCGGTGCAGAAAAGGTCGTACTCCCCTGTCTTGTCGGGGAGAAACCAGAGGAATGTTTCCATCTCCGGAACAGCATCCTGTTTAATTCTGAAAGCGGGAATGAAGAGGCTGTGAAGCACGTCCTCTGACGTGATGATGAGCTTAATTGCCCTGCCAAGAGGCACTCTCAACTCTCCTGATTTTGCCCCGTTTTCATATGTGAACTGCCATGACCACATCCTGCCCGTCGCTTTCACCATCATTGCATCATCCGGAACTGCCCTCATGAACCGGAAGCCGCTCCACCCATAGTAAAACATCGCAAGAACAAGAATGGTTGGAATAACTATCCAGGTCATTTCGAGCAGAAGGTTGGATTCAATATTTACGGGGACGGTTTTTTTCTTTCTGTTATATTTCACTACAAAATAAATCATGGTAAAAGTTATCCCTATCAAAAGGACGAGAGAGATAACGAGGATGAAAAGAAAGACATTGTCTGCCGCAGCTGTTGAATTACTGAAATTCACTCATATACCTCATCTGTAAAATACATCCAGAAAAGTAAATCCTATGCTGAATGCAAACACAATCAGCGGCAGTAGAAATGCCAGTTTAATAAAACGCCCCTCATATCTGAGATGCATAAAAAAATAGAGTATTAATGCCGCTTTAACGGAAGCTATCACAAGGACAATCAGGATACCTGATACCCCCATATTCAGGGAAGGTATAATAATGGTAGCCGCTGCAAGGATTACAAGAGCGATCCAGGTAACAATGTATGTCCTGAAGCCGGATATCGTATGTGTTGAAGTGCCATTATCCATAGAGATTTCCTTATGTAATAAGATAAAAAAGCGGGAAGAGATATACCCACACAATATCAACTAAATGCCAGTACAGACCTGAGTTTTCAAGTTTGATAATATTTGCAGTACTCACAGATCCCCTGAATGTGAAAACAAACATAAACAGGAAAACGCCTATCCCTATCAGCACATGCAGACCGTGAAGTCCTGTCATGACAAAATAAAGTCCGTAAAAGAGTACCCCCCCCTTGCTTTTTGATAAAAGGGTCTGTGAGTTGGGATATATCCCGTGATGGATCTTCGTGCCCCATTCTACATACTTGTTTGCCAGAAAAGCTGCTCCGAGCAGTATTGTCAGAGCCTGAAGAAGAAGGGACAACTTTTTATTCCCCCTTTGCAGAGCCGCAATGGATAATGCCATTGTCAAACTGCTTGTCAGGAGGACTATGGTATTGACGGCGCCGATGGTTGTATCCAGTTCCTGCGCAGCCGCATGGAAATCCTCAGGATGTTTGAAACGGTATACCGCATA
>CAXMSH010000097.1:0-5525 GCA_964195875.1 Thermodesulfovibrionia bacterium | reverse complement strand
TTGTCTTGCCTACCCCGCTGTGAGCGCCTGTAACTGATAATATGCATTGTTTGTCCATGTATATATGATATTTTAGCAGATATGCGTTAAGAACGCTGTCGTTTTCGATGAGGTGGATTTGTCAGGAATAGATTTCTCATCGGGTGGAAAAAAGTCTGTCATGTCGGCCCTGGTCGCCTTCGGCGCCGCCAGAGGCGGGTAAACCTGTCCCGATTCATCGGGGAATGACAATAAACTGCTTTTTAGGATTTATTACGAGTTTGTTAAAATTTGATCCTCCATTCGATATATCAGAAGGGGATATAAGGCATATTGGTTCATTTAGGAGGCCTTGGTTCATTTAGGAGGCCTCAGAAACTTGAAAAATTAGTAGTTAAGATGTAATGATATATATAAGAGAAAATGTCAAAATCATGCTGTGAACCCTCTAGAGACGCCAGAATCAACCAGTACCAGCTTAAAAGCTGGAAGATTCAGGAGTCTGACTTCAAGACCTTCAAGGATCAGGATACACTGTATTGCACGGAGTATCTTGAGAAGGAGAAAGATGGAGTCTTTCTCCTTATCGACCCCCGCTCGCCTAACTGGATAGGTGTAAGCCGTACTGGCTCAGAGATACTGAAGCTATGTGACGGCAAACATACCCTGGCTGATATTAAGAAGACTTTTGCCGGGAAATACGGGGCCGCTAACGGTGGAGTAGAAAAGATCAGCAGGGATGTGTCGGATTTTATTAATGCGGCCGGCACTCTTGAGTTTATCTCTGAAACCCCGTTTGAAAGTTGTGAGTATACCGGCCGAAGCCATTCGATCAGGCCGGACAAACTTGATGAACTCTGGATTTATACCACACTTTCATGCAACCTCAGGTGCCGGCACTGTCTTGTCAGCGCCGGGAAGCAGCTTAAAGATGAGCTGAGTACTGATGAGATAAAGAGGGTTGTTGATGAGGCCATAGAACTGGGTGTTAAGCGTTTTTATATTACAGGCGGTGAACCCTTTATTAAGGACGGGATATTTGAGCTTATACGATACATTAAAGTAGAGAAGGAACGGGAACTTATTGTGCTTACAAATGCCACCCTCTTTAATGATGAAAATATAAAATCCCTTGAGAAGCTGAAGGGTCCGGGACTTATTATTCAGGTCAGCCTTGAGGGTCCAAACGCTGAGATACATGACAAACTCCGCGGTGAGGGCAGTTTTGACAAAGCGGTTGACGGTATTAAGAGACTGGTCGGTATAGGGATCATCCCTATTGTTTCTACAGCGGTCAGCCAGTATAACAAGGACGCTGTAGAGAAGACCTCGAAATTTATTTCAGGACTTGGCGTGAAGGACCACCATATACTCTGGATGCACTCCAGAGGAAGGGGCGCGAGTAATATGGATGAGCTTTATGTGCCCCCTGAGAAGGTAACAGAGATAATGAGGGATGTCAGGAATTTATACAAGGAACAGGATATTATCGTTGATAACGAGGAGTCCCTGAAGTCCCGGGTCAGGTACAAGAGAGGAAGAAAGAACGACCTCTGCAATAACTGCTATGAGAAAATTTGCCTGAACGCGGACGGTCATGTATATCCGTGCGGTTCTCTTAACGGGGACAGTGCGTTTGATGCCGGCTCGGTAAGGGAGAGTTCATTGAAGGATATATGGCTGAAATCAGATGTGATGAGATGCGGCATGGAGAACAGCATCATGGATAAGCCTGATTGCGTTTCCTGCTATCTCAGGTTCTTCTGCGGCGGGGGCTGTACGTCCCACAGTTACTATGGAAGTGAGGTGGATACCGGGAAAGGCTCAATAAGGGCGCGTGATCCTTACTGCGCAACGTACAAGGCTTTGTATGAAGATATTCTTTGGGATCTCGCTTCAGAGGGGGTGAACTCTGCGGCGGAAAGCGGGTATGAGACCCCGGTTGTCTATAACGCGATGGATGCGAAGCTCCCCCCGTATTTAAGCAATGCGGTCAAGTCGATTGATGATAAGAATGAGGTGGGTTGTTATCACTGTTCATGCGTTCTCTCGGTTGATGTTGAGGACGATGAGAATGTCTGTAAGCCCGAGGTCAAGGGACAGATAACCGAGAGGGTTAAGAAGAAGTTCGGGCAGGTCGCTTACGAACCTGAGACGAATTATTACTGCCCGACGGGCTATGAGCCCGGAGACCTGGAGCATATACCGACCGAGGTGCTTGAAGTCTCTTATGGCTGTGGCAACCCGGCTGCCCTGGCTGCTATAAGGGAGGGGGAGACGATACTGGACCTCGGTTCAGGAGCCGGTATCGACTGCTTCATAGCGGCAAAGAAAGTGGGCAGGAACGGCAGGGTGATAGGCGTTGACATGACTGACGAAATGATAGAAAAGGCTGCTGACAGCGCACGGAAGGTTGCGAAGGTGCTTGGATACGATATCGTTGAGTTCAGGAAAGGTAATATCATGGAATTGCCGGCTGATGACAACTCTATTGATCTCGTAATATCCAATTGTGTAATAAATCTCACCGAGGAGAAGACAAAAGTCCTTGATGATATATACAGGGTGCTGAAACCCGGGGGAAGGTTTGTTATCTCCGATATTGTTTCAGATAAACCGGTGCCGGGTTATATGAAGAGGGATAAGGAGCTCTGGGGCGCCTGCCTGTCCGGCGCGCTTACCGACAAGAGGTTCGTTGATGTTGCACTTGACGCCGGGTTCAAGGATGCCCGTCTCACAAGGAACTATCTCTATAAAAAAGTGGAATACATTGATTTCTATTCCATCACATTAAAGGGCTCCAAACCACAATAAATTAATGAAACTGCTTAGGATAAGCGCAAAAATAGACAGGCTATATAAAAACTTTAACCATATAATGAGAGGAAAATTATGAGAGTTACCTTAGTCAATTCTCAGGTGCTGGACGGCAATAACGTTGTCCCTCCGCTGGGACTTATGTATATTGCCGCTGTACTTGAAAAGGCCGGCCACACGGTCCAGTGCTATGACGCGGACCCTGAGTATCAGGATACCATTGTCAGCGAAATAAAGGAATTTAAGCCTGACCTTGTAGGCCTGAGCTTTCTGACCGTTGGTTACCAGAAGTCTCTGAACTTTATTAACAGTCTGAGGGCCGAACTGCCTGACGTGATGTACTGTGCCGGAGGGGTGCATACAACGGTTAAGCCGACAGAGACACTCGATGCCTTTGACCTTGACTTTATTGTGGTTGGCGAGGGAGAGCTCACGATAGTTGAGGTCTGTGAAAAGCTGGATAAGAAAGAGACCCTGGAGGGTGTCAAAGGGGTAATGTACAGGGATAACGGCAAGATCGTTGACAACGAAAGGCGTGAACTGATCCAGGACCTGGACACCATTCCTTTCCCTGCCCGCCATCTTATAGATATGAAACCCTACCTGAAGCCACCCGGGATCATAAGGGGTTACGCCACCGAGAACCAGACGACAATAGTAACAAGCAGGGGCTGTCCATACAGATGTATCTACTGCGGCAGTCACAACATATTCGGCAGAAAGACCAGAAGGCGCTCGGTAAAGAATGTCGTTGACGAGATCGAACACCTTAACAGGGAATACGGGATAAAGGGCATCTACTACTGCGACGACACCTTTACCCTGAATTCAAACTGGGTCAGGGAGTACTGCGAGGAGATGCTGCGCAGGGATATGGGTATAAAATGGGCCGGCCAGTCAAGGGTCGACCAGACTGATGAAAGCCTCTTGAAGCTGATGAAAGAGTCCGGACTTGTTCAGCTTGACTTCGGTGTCGAGAGCGGCTCTGAGAAGATCCTTAAGGTGCTGGGAAAAGGAGGGCACGGTGACAGGACCGACAAGATCAGGGAATCCTTTAAACTATGCAAAAAACTCGACATAAGGACCCTGGCGACCTTTATTATCGGCAATCCTGAAGAGACGAGGGAAGACATAGAGATGAGCTATCAGGTGGCAAAGGATATCAAGGCGGATTATACGGCTTTTTACTTTCTCACCCCTTACCCGGGAACGGATATATATGATACGGCCATAAAGAACGGCTGGCTTGACCCCAACATCCCTTTCTCAGAGATATGGGCCCACAGACAGCCCGAACTTCCCCTTATGGCTATAACTTTCAAGAAGGAAGAGCTGAGGGATATACGGAGGCACCTGCAGAACCAGTTCTTCAGGCGTAATTATCTCAGCGGAACCGGGAACATAAACTTCTACTCCATACTCATGACGATCCTCTTAAGGCATCCCATGGCTTTTGTTCACGCGCTCGGGAAACTGATAAGGACGAGAAGGATTGATTATATTGTCGAGATACTCAACGCTGAGTACTGGAGGATCAAGAAGTACGAAGGCTCCGGATGATATGCCGGGACCCCCGTTCTCTGTATTAGAGCAGTGAGATGAACCGGTTCAGGTGGTTTCTCTCTTCTTCCGCGAGAGCACTGAAGACCTTTTTTGATTTATCGTCACCGGCCTTCCGCGCCATCTTTATGTAGAGGTCGTAGGCGTTCGTCTCAAGGGATATAGATAGTTCCAGTATGTCCCTGAGTTCTTTCCCGGAGGCCCACTTCATGGCTTCACTCACACGCATGCCGCCTTCCATAACATCTTTATCCGGTTTTTCTCCTATAACAGAGGCCGGAAAATCTGTATCTTCCTGCTTGCCTGTAATCTCAAGATATGTATTCAGCAATGATGATTTGTGATGCTCCTCGGCGGTCGCGAGTTCTCCAAAGAGTTTAATTGCCTCCTTGTCAGACAGCAAACCGCTCACGTCAGAGTAGAAACGGCGGTTGCCGTCCTCCAGCATCCAGGCCAGTGCGATCAGTTCTTCGGTGCTGACGGCTGAAGAAAAATATGCCATGCCGGCCTCAGGCAGCCCCTCTGCAACCCCCCCGTGCCAGGCGTTAATTCCGCCATCCATGCTGTATGCTTCCTTAAAGCCCGCGCTTTTCAATATGCCCGCAGCCGACCGGCTGCGCACGCCTGACCTTCAATAGGTTATTGTTGGTTTGGACGGGTCGAGGCTGTCAAGACGGCCGGGGAGTTCTCCAACGGGGATGAGCTGAGCACCCGGCAGGTGCCCTTCTTCATACTCCTGCGGCTGACGAACATCGACGAGGTTATACTCTTCCGGGTTTTTGTCTTTCAGAAATTCTTTGACCTGCCCGGCAGACCACGTATCTATCGGCTTGAAAAAATCTGTAAATCCCATAATTGAATTATACATAAAAACGAAATTAAATTGAACTTAAAAGGCCGGGGGTGATTCTGAAAGTGTTGTGTGGTTATCTGTTGGTAACACCTACTACTCTTCTATTTGAGGTCTCGGATAAGTTGATGATTAACAAATGAAACAAAGATAAAGGGGCTTGGAATTAACCAAGCCCCTTTTGATATTTAACTGCTTATAATATGACCTATGTTTCTTTTTACGGCGTGTACCAGATCGGCGAGGAGTAGGCCCGTTCCTGGTGGATCAATTTCGCTTCCTTCGGAATCTTAGCACCGAGGCGAACCTTGTCATAGAG
>CAXMSH010000096.1:0-5541 GCA_964195875.1 Thermodesulfovibrionia bacterium | reverse complement strand
CATCCCGCGGGTTGAGTACACGTCCGCTCCAGAGAACATTGTCAACGGTAATAAGACCTCCACTCTTCAAAATCCTCATCCCCTCCTCATAGTAATCCATATATGAGGTCTTATCGGCGTCTATGAAGACAAAATCAGCGCTCCTGTTAGGCATACCCCGTAAGGCATTGATAGCGGGGCCGACCCTCGGCCTTATTTTATCCCTGTGAGGACTTCTGTCAAAATAGCGCTTGGCAATCTCAGCGCATTCCGGTGATATCTCACAGGTTATCAGCTCTCCGTCATCCGGCAGACCTTCAGCCATCATAAGAGCTGAGAAGCCCGTAAAAGTTCCGACCTCAACCACCCTTTTTGCGCCGGATATGCGCACAAGCATCTGAAGGAGACGTCCTTCCACTCTCCCGGTCAGCATCTGAGGGTTCTCCATCTTCTCATGGGTCTCTCTCTGCAGTTCTTCCAGGAGTTCAGGCAAAGGGGTCGTGTGATCCAGCGCAAAGATCTCGATCGTTCCGGGAATGATTGGTCCCGATCCCAAGAGCCTGCTGAATGAGGGCAGGATTACAGGCACCCTGCTTCTGTAGAGCCTGTACCCCTCACCAAAACGGTCTGTTAGTTCCTTATCCTCTATAGGTATGATCAGAAGAAGTACAACCAGGAGGTCAATAAACGTGATGACACCAACGGTTATAACCCCGGTTATCATAAAGATGCCGCTCAACATCATTGTGTGAGCAAGATAAGTCGGGTGCCTGATCACAGAGAAGGCACCTCCTGACACGAGTCTTCCCTCGGTTCCGGAATAGACTTGAGGGAGGCCTATGAGTCCCCATAAGCCCAGCAGTTTTGCAGTCCATAAATGAGTAAGAGTTCCGATTAAAAGCAGTACGGCACCGGCCATGTTTACAGCAAAGGGAAGGTCCGCTTTATATTGGAGTAGAAAATCTCTGTTCTGATAGATAAGAAAAGCCAGCGGGAGCCATGTAATAAGAGGCATCAGGTAAGTAAATTTCCCGAGGCTCCTGAAGAAGCCTGTAAACAGATGCAGTGGTATCCAGAAGAGAGGTATTACAGGCCAGAGGATTATAGTCATAAAGGCAAGCAGGTCAATCATATCGGCAGTTCCTTTATTTATCCTCTAATTCAAGGAGCCTCTCCTTTGACTTCTTCGCGTACTCGCTTTCAGGGGACTCTTTAATTATTTTCCTGTACAGCTCCCGGGCATGCTCCTGATTGTTCTGCAGTTCCTCAAACTGAGCCGTCTCAAACATATCACCGGCGTTGTCAGCGGAACAGCCGGAAAACATTAAAGCAGACAGTATCACAAAAATGATAATTATCTGTTTCATAAATATGTCCTGATTCCCCCTAAGCACTTTTACCCTGATTTTACCGTTCATTAAAAGAGAAAGCAAATGGGAAAGGTTAAAAAAGGGTTCAAGGACGTAAAGTCCCGAGGGGATAACGTCCCTTTTCGGGAGTCCAGAGTTCAAGGGTTCAAGTGTAAAAGAGTAAAGGCACAAAGTTTAAAAGGAGAATAACTAACGACCAATTGTAGAAGTCAAGAGAGGTGTTTACACGTTTTGTAAAGTCAATTTGCTGCTATCACAACTTAATATAATAAACCAAGTTCAAGCAGTCTCCTGGAGATCGCGGCACTGGAAACACCAAAGAACTCTCTCAATGAAGGATTTGATTTTGTATTTTTGTAATCAGCAAAATAAGGAGAAAAGTCTTTTGCATTCTTCAGGTTTTTTCCGTTATTTTTTGATTTATTAATGAAGTCTGTAATGATCTTTTGAGCTTTCATGGATCCTATCCACAGTTCCTTTCTGCCAAATATCTTTATGAAGTGATCACGGACAGCCTTTTCCGGCATTAATATTTCTGCCGCGAACAGATCGGCCTCTCTTTCCATTCTTCTTTCTTTATCAGTGGTCATTACTTTATCTACGCGATGTATAGCTCTTTTTCTTGCAGAGCCCGGTGCAGTACAATATGCATTCTCATGTAAGATAGCATGACCAATTTCATGGGCAATAGTGAAGACCTTTTCACCGGGACTGATGTCATCAGATGCGATTAGAATACGTTTTTGATTATAATCGCAATGCCCTCTCAATTTTTGACCATAATCGTCACATCCGATATCGGAGACAACCTCAAGTTCCCAATTCATAACTGAAGAGATAATCTTTTGGATATCTACGGGGAAGAAGTCATCAGGATGTAAATATGTACCACTTTCTTCGTAATACTTCCGATATAATCCCAACAGAAGATCCCGGGCCGGTTTCTTTATGGAGGAGTTTGATTTTGATGCAGTCATTATACGACCCTCTTATCAAAAAAGAGATTATTGTATAGTTACATTATTATACTAAATTCAGGAAAAATCAAGAGTAAAATGATATAAAGGGTTTAATTGAAAGAATTCCTCGAAGCTCGCTTAGGGGTTTAAACACTTTGTCGTTTTGTTGTTGTTATTGCCGCAGAGCCTGTCCTCGCTTGTCGGGGATCGCGGCAATCCTACTTCAGAATGATTCCCCCGAAGTATCGGGGCAGGCTGGACAAGTTTACCCGCCTTTGGCGAGGTTTCACCTGTCTTCGGCAGCGCCAGAGGCCCGTTGCTTCGCCCCGAGGCGAGCGACCAGGGTCGGAATGAAAATGCTTATAGTTGTTTGGTTTTGATACCTCGTCCCGATTTGTCCGGAGTAGTTTATTTTGTATCCCTTCTACCTCGCTGCTTAAACATTCTCCCTTCTAACGGTGAATCCTATGATATTTACAATAGGATTCACCGTTTTTTGTCTGTTAAAGGGGTGATTACCGCCGGGAGTAGTCGCGGTCATGTTCTTCCCAATATCGTGCTCTTTTCTCCAATTTGTTTGATTGGTAGGCCGCTGGTTTAGGTCTGTTTTTCCAGTGTCCTGCAACCCAAATTCGGTCACCATGCCTGCGCTCCCAGTGACCCTGGATCCATCTTTCTCTTGATATTTGCCTTCTTTTTTTATCAAATGCCCGGTGATCTCTTGCATAACGTCTTTTCCCCCAATATCCATCAAACCATCTCCAGTCGCCCCGAAAGTGCTCCCAGTGTCCTGGCACCCAGACTTTGTCATAAACAGGGATCCCCCAATTTATACCGAAATATATCCCGGGAGACGTGCTGTAGTTTCCTGCTCTTGATTCAGACAGCGGTGAAAATACGATAATAATGAGTACAACACCTGCTAAAATGGTCTTTTTCATGTTACACCTCCATTTATTCATAAAGACAACCAAATAAATAAAAGGTTTAACTTGATAATTCCCTGTAGTCATCCTACAGGGTTTCCAATAGTTTCCCTCCCCCATCAAGGGGGAGGGTTAGGGAGGGGGTGTTTAAGATATTATTCACCCTCCCCTTAGTCCCCTCCCATCCCGAAGCGGGTCTCCGCAAAGGGTCGCTTCGACAAGGGAGGGGATATTTCGGATACCCAGCAAGATTGCCGCAGGGTGATTCATTGAAAGAGGTACCTTACGGGGATAACTTACAAAAGAGAGTGTCATGTATTCGGGATCCCTGACATGATTTCAATTGAATATAGATGTATAATCTGATATAACTACAGAGTACTATATAATAGTCTCTACAGGTATTTACTATCATCAACATGCAACAGGGTCGAGGAGCGGATTGGGTAAGAAACGGAAAAGTAAAAAGACTTCACAGGAGAAGCAGCCTTTAAATCAGGGGTCCCAAACTGGTGAAAAACCGGCGGGCCGGAAGAAGAAGAGACGTCAGCCGGCGCCTCAGAGAAGGGATAATCCTAACTGGCCATTGACGGCATTGGCTGCAGCAGGGATGCTGCTGACCGCTTACCTGGCTCTTATCTTCCTGTTGGGTGGGAAACCCCTTTATTGCAATGAGGGCAGCACATGCGATATCGTCCAGCAAAGCCGATGGGGTACTTTTATGGGCATGCCGATATCTTTGTTGGGTTTTCTTACCTACGCAACACTGGCCTTCATCGGTTTCAAGGTCCGCAACCCGGAATGGCACTGGAAAGCGGCATGGACAGTCTCCCTTGTGGGTCTTGGCTACAGTCTTTATCTCAACACTATTTCACTCTTCGTTATTGAGGCGATGTGTCCTTACTGCCTCGCTTCGCTTTCAATAATGGCTGTCATTTTCTTTGTGGTAATCTCCCAGAAACCAGTGGGGTTGTCCAATTTAAACTTTAAGGCCCTGGCCGGACAGACGCTCCTTCTCACAATCTTGATTATAGGTGGAATGCATCTGCACTATGGCGGTGTTTTCGACCCTGCTGCCGGTCCGGAAGACCCCTATCTGAGAGGACTAGCAGAACATCTTTCCAAAGAGAAAGCCGTTATATACGGAGCCTTCTGGTGACCGGCCTGCATGGAACAGAAGGATCTGTTCGAGGCATCAGCACACCGGCTACCATATGTGGAATGTTCTCCCAATGGCCGTCAAGCGCCGTTGGCATCGGTCTGCATATTTAATAACGTCAAATCATTCCCGACATGGGTTGTCGATGGGCGAATGCACGAAGGTGTACTCAAACCTGACCGGCTGGCAGTGCTTTCCGGTTATCCCGGCAATAAATAATTACCCACTCAAATCAAAATATTATCTTTCCTTAATTTGCTGGGTCTCATATTGTAATTAATGAAGCAATATTTCATATAAAACACTTAGTTGTTGTAATTAAACCACATATTTATTCTTCAATAATAAGACAGTAATCGTTTATCCTGTTGATATTAAAGATAAAATGTTAATTTTACCAATATAGAACAATTCTTGCTTAAATATAATGTAAAAGACAATCATACAAACCTGAACCATTTTAAAAAGGGGGAGGTAATGGAAGATTGTGAATTTAGAAGGGAAAGGTATTGTAATAAAATATCCCTGAAAGTTGATACAAGATTTTTCTGGGCCAACATGCTTGCTTTAGGGGATGTTACAGGCATTTCAAAGAACTGCATATGTATTAACACAAGGTTCTGCTTTCCATTGGACTCTCTGATAGAACTGTTTTTACCATTTAAAAGAAAGGTCATTAATCTATCAGTCAGAGTTGACAGATTTAAACGAAAAAATAGCCTTCATGAGACCATGTGCGTTGAAGTCTTAAATCGATCAAAAGAATATCTGGACTTTGTGTATGATTTAAGTCCAAAGATAAAGGTGCTTAAATAAAAGTCTTTATAAACTCTTTTATTATATTCAGCAATAATCAGTTTTCAGATTACCCAAAACTATTGATCTTCTCAATAACCACCCGATAAATCTGATTGTTATTTTGAATTACAGGTTTCATTGCAGCAATCTTCCTGCCTCCCCCGGCACGTCCCAGCAGGGCATCCAGGATATCTTTTAATCGGTTATCAACATCTATAATCTGAAGTTTTTTACCATCTGAATACAACCTGACGATAACCTCCAGTTTATCTTCAGGTTGATATCTGACCCTGTCTTAATTTCCTGTTCTACTGCATTTTTGTGGATCTCCTTGAGCCAAAAATTACGAG
>CAXMSH010000095.1:0-5548 GCA_964195875.1 Thermodesulfovibrionia bacterium | reverse complement strand
GAGATAAAATGTACATTACCCATAAAATTCAGGAGGTAATCAATGACCTCTTTATCGGAAAAAATAACATTGTAAGGGGGAACAGTAATAAAAGAAAGAATATCCTTTCTGATAGAACCGTATTTCAGCAGGGAATATTTTTTATACGAAACATCCCCTGCCTCTGAGATCAGATCGTTTATTATATCTGCTGAAAGTTTAGTTCCGGCAGGTAACAGCAGTTTATTATCCAGTGTTATTACCGGATGAAATAGTATTAAATCGGACATAAGAAAGTTGAGTTTTTAACTTTTTATTAAGAAAAGTAATATTAAGTTGACTGAACTTGTTACATTTATCTGATATTGTCTATTAAGTGAAATGTTTCATGAGAGGCTATTTCCGACGGCTACGTTATCTCCAGCATTCTGTCGAGAGACCTCTTCGCCGGCACCCTTATCTCTTCCGGGACCTTCACTATATTGCTCATAGTCTCAAGGGCTCTCACTATGCTCGCGAGGGTCGTCTTCTTCATGTTGGGGCATATCATATCTTTTCGTAAAGGATGAAATATCTTGTCCGGGTTCTCCTTATTGAGGCGGTAGAGAAGACCTATCTCTGTGCCTACTATGAACTCCCGGGCGTCAGATGATTGTGCGTACCTGATCATGCCAGATGTGCTTGTTACATGGTCTGCCATATCCAGCACCTCCATCCTGCATTCGGGATGCGCAAGAAGCAGGGCGTCAGGATGGTCCTGCCTTGCCTGCTTAACATCGGCAGATGTGACCCTGTCGTGAACGTGGCAGAACCCGTCCCAGGAGATCACCTCTTTATCTGTATTCTTTGCTATCCACGCGGAAAGGTTTTTATCAGGGACACAAATAACCTTCTCCGCATCGAGTGATTCAACGATCTTGACGGCATTGGAGGAGGTGCAGCAGATGTCACTCTCAGCCTTAACATCAGCCGAGCTGTTTACATAAGTAACCACAGGCGCGCCAGGATGCTGTTTTTTTATGTCCTTTAAGCCGTAATCAACCGGATAGACAAAGCCGTCTGTGTATTGATAACCGGGGAAGCGGGTCTGCAGGTTCCTGGCGCCGCTGACCGTCACCATGTCGGCCATGGGACAGCATGCTCCTGACTCTGGAAGTAGAACGGTCTTTTGGGGAGAGAGTATGGACGCGCTCTCTGCCATAAAGTTTACACCGCAGAAGACGATAACGTCGCACTCCACGGACGCTGCCTTGCGGGAGAGCTCAAGGGAATCACCGGTGAAATCGGCCAGCTCCTGTATCTCGTCCCTCTGGTAATTATGAGCGATGATAAGAGCGTTCTTCTTCTCCTTCAGGTGTAATATTTTTTCGCGTAATATATTTGGGTCTGTCATAATTTTATTTGCGACGGGGTCATTTCAGAACTTTGAAGGATTGAATTTCTGGTACTTGGAAGGGTTGTTCGTGTAAAGTACGGTACCATCATCAAAAGACACCTTAAAGATATTTGTGGATCTGCTGGATTCTGAATTCTCTTTCTCGATGGAGAGGACTTTTTTTACATACATTCGTGTCTCTTTTATAGGCGGTATTGCGTTGTATTTTGAGACTGTCCCGGGGCCGGAGTTATAAGCGGCCAGGGCAAGTTCAAGGTCTCCTTTGAACCTGTCAAGGAGGAGCCTCAGGTATTTTGTGCCCCCCTCTATATTATCTTCAGGGTCATAAGGGTTCTTAACCTTCATATCGCTTATTGTTGACGGCATTAACTGCATAAGGCCGATGGCGCCTTTTGGAGATACGGCGTCGTGCTTCCAGTTGGATTCGGCGGCGATTACCGCCTTGATGACGGATGGTTCGATATTGTATTTCCTTGACATGCTGGAAATTATATAGCTGTAGGGGTTTGAGTTAAGATGATCTTCACTGCGTCCTTCGGATATGACTTTCGCGTTCCCGCTGCCCCTGTAAACATTTGTAAAAAGGGTATTGCCGTCTTCATCAACATACTTATAGATGTCGGCATAAGAAAGCGAAACGGATATTGAAATTATAAAGGCCAGGATTATGTAGATAACTTTTACCATTTTTTAGAATATAACATTAAGGTTTCACCAAGTCAATTAGTTTTACAGTATTTTTATGTATACTTAAATTATAACATTAAGGGGTTCAAATTATTTTATTCATAAAAACTGCTGAATGTACGTGATTTTGAACACGTTGGCGAATCGGATCTTATTGACAAAAGAGGGGTGCATAGATAATAATAGTTAATACGTATATTAGAGAGGCGATGCAGTAAGGAGGCCGTGCAATATGAGTCGAATATTATTTGTGGCGCATGTGGACAGAACAATGCTTTTGAGCGGAGGTTTTGTTACCTTCGGGCCTATGTGGCTCTCTGCTGTCTTAAAGAAGGATGGACATCAGTGTGATATAGCGGGCGTCAGTTACAATGAAGTCGAGAAGACATTCAGGGAATTCAAGCCTGACATAGTTGCTTACACTGCATTCAGCGGCGGTCATCTTGAGATGATGGAGTGGAACAGAAGGCTTAAGGACCAGTTTGATTTCTTCGCCATGTTCGGCGGACCCCATCCAACATTCTCTCCCGAGATGGTTGAGGAAGAAGGGGTTGACGCTGTCTGCAGGGGTGAGGGTTTTGAGGCGATGCCTGATTTTATAAAGAGGCTTGAGAAAGGCGAGGACATTACTAATGTTAAGAACTGGTGGGTAAAGAAGGACGGCAAAATATTCAAGAACCCCCAGCGCTCCCTGATAAAGAACCTTGATGTCCTTCCGCCCCCTGACAGGAGCCTGTATAACAGATACAAGGACTACAGGCTTGCCAGGACCGCTACTCTCATGACAAGCCAGGGTTGTCCATTTAACTGCTCCTACTGCTTTAATCATCAGCTCCATAAAATGAGGGTCAAGGGCGACCCGATCTTCCGCCAGAGAAGCGTGGACCATGTTATCGAGGAGCTGCGACAGCTCAAAAAGGATTACCCCAAGATCGAGTACCTTATATTCAGGGACGAGATACTGACGATCAACAGAAAATGGATCAAGGAATTCTCCCAAAAGTATCCGAAGGAGATAGGTATTCCATTCTACTGCCTTATGAGGCCGGAGATCATAAAGGAGGAAGTAATTGATGATCTGATCACGGCCGGAGTCTTTTACATCGGGGTAGGTGTTGAGTCCGGGAATGACTTTATCAGGAACAAGGTCCTGAACAGGAATATGAGTAAAGAATCAATTTTAAGGGGACTTAAAATATTACGCGACAAGAATGTGATGTTCTCTGTCTATAATATCATCGGCGCGCCCGGAGAGACGCTCGATACGGCGATGGAGACATGGGCGTTAAGCGTCAAGGCAAAACCAACATTCTGTGACTCTTTTATCCTCACACCTTATCCGAAGACCCAAATATATGAATACTCAGTGGCAAACGGTTTCTATAGCCCTGACATGAAATGCCCTGAGACGTACCATGAGAAGATAGTTCTCGATCTTAAAGACAGAAGACAACTGGAAAACTTTATGCATTTACTCGGTGTCGCGGTTGAGTTTCCGTTTCTTATGCCTCTCATAAAGAACGTCCTGATAAAGCTTCCGCTCCGGTTTCTTTATAACCGGGTAAGGAAGTTCTGGAAGGGTTACGTCTACAGATACAGAATATATCCATACAAGGTCTCCGTTCGCGAGAGCGTCCGGATAATCTATAACGAGATGTTCGTCTCAAAGGTCTGAAGTAATCCCTCAGTAATGATTAGTGACTGTCTGTCATTCCGGCCCTAGTCGCTCGCCTCGGGGCGAAGCAACGGGCCTTCGGCGCCGCCATAGGCGGGTAAACCTGTCCCGACTTGTTTGGGGCTTGCGGGAATGACAATTTAACTAGTTTTTAACCAATAACTTAAGAATTACGGTTTTAAACCTTTCCATGTTGACAGACCTGATACGATAGAGTAAAATATATAACCTTTAAACTGGTCCTGAGAGGCTGGTAAGGATTTTATAATATGTAACAGGAACCTTCTACCTCTCAGAGGAAGAAGGATTTTTTATGCCCAGAGAGATATTAGACAGCAAAGACATTGAGAAGATCATAACAAGGATAACCCACGAAATAATCGAGAAGAACAGGAATGTCAGAGACATCTGTCTTGTCGGGATCCAGAGGGGCGGCGTCCTGCTTGCGAAAAGAATCGCTTCAAAGATCGAATCTGTTGACAAGAGCATTGTTGACGTCGGTTCCCTTGATATCGCCCTTTACAGGGATGATATTCATATCAAGGCTGAACAGCCGATTGTAAGATCAACCGATATCCAGTTCTCGATTAATGACAGGAGTGTCCTGCTTGTTGATGATGTTCTCTTTACAGGCAGGAGCATCAGGGCGGCTATGGACGCGCTGATCGATTTTGGCCGACCCTCTTCGATACAGCTCGTGGTTTTGATCGACAGGGGACACAGGGAGTTACCTATAAGGGCGGATTATGTAGGCAAGAATATACCGACATCACTGGACGACAGGGTTGAGGTATATATAGATAAAGAAGAGAGCGAAGATTCAGTACAGCTCATCTGACGGCAGGGTTTATTTGACGGTAACTTTAACAGGACATTTAAGTGATGCTTAAATCAAAGAGTCTGCTGGGCATAAAAGATCTCTCCATTGACGAGATAAACCTTATTCTTGAAAGTTCTCTTGGCTTTAAAGATGTTCTGGGCAGGGATATAAAGAAAGTCCCGGCTCTCAGGGGAAAGACGGTAGTGAACCTCTTTTTTGAGCCTTCAACTAGGACACGGACATCTTTTACTCTCGCGGCAAAGAGGTTAAGCGCGGATGTTGTCAATTTTTCTGTCTCTTCAAGTAGTGTTGTAAAGGGCGAGACCTTGCAGGATACCGCGCTTACCATCCAGGCGCTGGGGGCGGATTTATTAGTAATAAGACATGGTTCATCAGGTGTTCCTGACTATCTCAATAAGATACTGGATATATCAGTGATTAATGCCGGGGACGGGGCCAATGAACATCCCACGCAGGCCCTGCTTGACCTCTTTACCATTCTGCAGTACAAGAAAGAGATATCCGGTCTTTCAATCGCGATTATAGGCGATATTGCTCACAGCAGGGTTGCAAAGTCGAATATATACGGACTGACAAAACTCGGGGCAGAGGTGAGGGTAATATGTCCGCCTACACTTTTACCCGCTGAGATTGAGAAACTGGGGGTTAAAGTCTTTCATTCCATAGAGAAGGGTTTAAAGGATGTAGACGTGGTTATGACACTAAGGCTTCAGCTTGAACGTCAAAGCAAGGGTTTTCTTCCATCGCTTAAAGAGTACTTTAAGCTCTACGGGTTAACTTCTGAAAGGCTCAAGCTCACAAAAAAAGACTCTATTGTAATGCATCCCGGCCCGATGAACAGGGGTGTCGAGATAGCTTCTGATGTAGCGGGCGGACCCCAGTCTGTAATTCTTGATCAGGTCACAAACGGCATAGCTGTAAGGATGGCGGTGCTGTATCTTCTCGGAGGAGTAAAGCAGTGAGCATCTTA
>CAXMSH010000094.1:0-5557 GCA_964195875.1 Thermodesulfovibrionia bacterium | reverse complement strand
TCATAGCTTTTCACTGGGGAGTTTCTCTCCTGCTTTTCGTTACCGTTCTGCCGGGTATCATTATAAGAATGAAATATTCTCATATCATGTATGACTGGCAGCGCAAGCGCACATCCTACGAACGCCGTGCCGCGTACTTTCACTGGATGTTGACGGGGGAGAAACACGCCAAGGAGATCAGGCTGTTCGATCTTGGTAAATTATTCATGAAGAGGTTCAGTGAGTTGCGTGTCCAGCTCAGGAAGGAGAGGTTCGGTATAGCTTACAGACGCGCAATAGCGGAGATGGCGATGCAGACCTTTGCGGCCGTTGCTGTATTTGCTTCTTACCTTTTCATCGCCTATCGAGCAGTTCAGGGTATGATCACAATGGGTGACCTTGTTATGTATTTTCAGGCCTTTCAGAGAGGACAGAATTTTCTCAGGGGTTTATTAAATAGCCTTGCAGGTCTCTACGAGGACAACCTGTTTCTCAAAAACCTTTATGAGTTTCTGGACCTGGAACAGAAGGTTATCGAACCTTCCCGTCCCGTCCCTGTTCCACGTCCCATGAAGACAGGAATAGAGTTTAACCGGGCCAGTTTCCAGTACCCGACAGGGAAAAGGAGAGTGCTGAAAGATATCTCTTTGACCATAAAACCCGGGCAGGTTGTGGCGCTCGTTGGCGAAAATGGTTCGGGGAAGACAACACTTGTAAAACTCTTATGCCGCCTGTATGACCCTGTAAGCGGAAACATAACCATTGACGGTATTGATCTGAGTCAGTTTAATACTAAAGAACTCCGGAGGGAAATAAGTGTTATATTTCAGGATTATGTGCGCTATCATTTGACAGCAAGGGAGAATATCTGGTTTGGCAATATTGCTTTGCCCGACAATCACGAGAGGATTAACATAGCGGCACAACAGTCGGGGGTCGACAGGGTAATATCAGGACTGAAGAACGGTTATGAGACAACTCTGGGGAAATGGTTTGAAGACGGGGAAGAACTGAGTATAGGTGAATGGCAGAAGATAGCACTCGCACGGGCTTTTTTGCGTGATTCACAGGTGATAATCCTTGATGAACCTACAAGTTCAATGGACGCAAAGACTGAGTATGAGATTTTCAGTAATTTCCGTGAACTTGCGCGAGGCAGGTCTGCTATTATCATAAGTCATCGCTTTTCAACAGTACGCATGGCTGATCGTATTTATGTGATGAGTGAAGGCAGTATAATAGAGAATGGAAGTCATGAGGAACTTGTTCGTCTTGGAGGAAAGTATGCGAAGATGTTTAATATGCAGGCAGAGTCATATCATTAAGTTTTACTAAAGAAGGATTCAAGGGGTCTAGGGGCAGGGGTTCGCCCCCACTGCTTCGTTTTGCGAAGCAAAGCGGTGGGGGTGAATCCTTGAACCCTATTTTTCAACTAATAAGGAGACAATTATGCAACCAATTGACAGACACGAGGCATTTGAACTTGCTTCACCCTTCCCATATGTCCTTGCGGTCACTCTGGATAAGAGAGAGAGGCCGAATATCATCGGTCTCTCATGGTGGATGTTCACGTCATGGAACCCCCTGATGATCGCTATCTCTGTCGGTCATGAAAGATATTCACACGAGTGCCTTGAGCATCACAAGGAGTTCGTGCTCTGCTTTCCTTCGGAAGAGCAGGCAAAAGACGCCTGGCTGTGCGGAACAAAGAGCGGAAGGGATGTAGACAAGTTCAAGGAGACAGGGTTTGTACCAATGCATTCAAGCGTGGTAAAGCCTCCTGTTATCAAAGGTGTTACCGTTGCCTATGAATGCAGGGTTACTGATCAGGTTGAAACAGGGGACCATACAATATTCATAGCAGATGTTGTCGCAAAATACGGTGATTATGACAGGGCAAAGCACCTGTATTCAATACATTACAGGAAACTGCTTAGTATAGATTGCAAGGGGAATGTAAAGCTCGACCTTGATTATTAGAGGGTTTTAATCCTTCTCATGCTTAGATACTAAATGGTGCAGAACAGTTCGGGGGTGATGCCCGAATCACAACCTTGATCTGCTAAAATCCCGCCTATACAAATACCTGGAACCGAATTCCCCCAGTACGATTAAACTTGACAAATACTATACAAATGTATAGTATTTGTTTATGGAGTATAAAAAGAGAAAACCTACAGAAAGGCAGAAGTCGGTATTCAATTTTATCAGGAAGCATATACTCAGTAAAGGCTTCCCGCCGACTGTGCGGGAGGTTGCCGGGCACTTTGGTTTTGCAAGCCCGCTTTCCGCTCAGCTCCATATAAATGCCCTGGTCAAGAAAGGGTTTATCAGAAAATCCCCGTTCAAGCAGAGGACAATTGAAATCCCCGGGCTTAAACTATCGGAGGAGACAAAAATACCGCTCCTTGGAAGGGTCAGGGCGGGCGCTCCCATACTGGCATTGGAAGAGATAGAGGACTACATAACTGTGGACAGGGATATCTTCAGGATTGAGAACGGCTTTGCGCTCAGGGTGACCGGGGACAGCATGATAGAGGCCGGGATATTTGAGGGCGATATAGCGCTGATAGAGCCCGGCAGAGAACCAGCGGACAGAGAGATCGTGGTTGCGCTTATAGGAGAGGAGGCAACAATAAAGAGGTTCTTTTCAGAGGGCGCCATGGTAAGGCTGGCTCCTGAAAACAGCGGGATGAAGCCGCTCGTGATAAGGGCGGAAGATGTAAGGATAGTAGGGAAGGTTGCCGGTATATTGAGGAGATTATGATGCTTGAAATAGGGGAGCAGGTATATGTTGTCGCCGCATTTGGAATAAATCCGAGGTTAAGGCCGTTAAGGTTCAGGTGGTCCGGCAGAGAGGTGAAGATCAAAGATATTACTTATGAGTGGACGACCTCGATGGGAAAGAGCAGGCTGATCCATTTTTCGGTAACAGACGGCAGTACCCTATATGAACTGAGTTTTGACAGCGCTTCCATAACATGGAGGATAGAGAATATAGAGACAGACCTGTGAGAATAGTAATGCTTGCAGACATGGATTCATACTTTGCGTCGGTTGAACAGCAGAGCAACCCGGCCCTGCGGGGCATACCTGTAGCGGTGACCGGCTCCGGTAAAAGGACCGTTATTACAACTGCTTCCTATGAGGCGAGAAGGTTCGGGGTAAAGACCGGCATGAATAAGTGGGAGGCAAAAAAACTGTGTCCCGGTCTGACCTTTATCGCGGGCAGCAACGATAAATACACCTATACCTGCAGGAAGCTCTCCGAAATATACTCAAGGTATACATCAGATGTTGAGGTCTATTCCATTGACGAGGCTTTTCTGGATATCACCTCTTCCTGCAGTCTCTTTGGAAGCCCCCTTAAAATAGGTGAACTCATCAGAAACGAGATAAAAGAACGCTTCGGGTTAAACGCGACGGTCGGTATCGGGCCGAACAAGTTGATCGCAAAGCTTGCCAGTGATCTCTCGAAACCTGACGGCCTGATGAGGGTCAGGCCGGAAGATGTCACCAATATTCTTAAAGGTCTTGCTGTTGAAGAACTCTGGGGAATAGGAAGAAAGCTCGCTGCAAAACTGAATTCCCTTGGTATATATACAGCCGGAGAACTCGGCAGGACGTCTGCAAGCTTCCTGAGAAGCCATTTTGGAATAATCGGGGAGAGGCTTAAACTTATGGGCATGGGTATAGACGATTCTCCGGTCACCTGCGACATGAGGATAGCAAAGTCAATCGGCCACAGCATGACCCTTTCACAGGACATAAGGCAGGAGAATGAGATAAGGGCGTATATATTGAAACTCTCTGAGATGGTTGGTCAGCGTGCGAGGAAGCATCAGCTGGCAGGGGACGTCATAAAGGTGACTATAAGATATAGAAGCTTTGAGACTTTCTCCCGGCAGTTGCAGATAACAACAGATACAAACGATACACACCTTATTTATAACACCGCTATGGAGATAATAAAGAAGACTGAACTGAAGGAGCCCGTAAGGCTTCTTGGAGTGGGGTTGTCCGGTCTCAGGGAGACAGATAACCCGGAACAACTCCCGCTTCTCAGGAAGTATGCCAGAAGCCGGGACCTCCTGCGGACGGTGGATAATATAAACGAAAAATATGGTGATTACACAATTTCATGGGCAGCCTGCAGACCGTACAGATCAAGACCCTCCGTTATATCGCCTGCATGGAGGCCAAAGGGAGTCCACAATACAAGGGTGTGAAAAACCCTGTGTAGGTTTAAAAATCAGGCGAAGGGAATAACGAGGAAGAAGATCACCCAGTAAAGAAGGATGAAGAGGCAGGGCAAAAGCCATGAGAAATGCCTTGGTTTCAGGGACCCGACAAATCCGTCCATTCTTGCAGGGCCGGAAGTGGGATAATAAAGGGTCTCCTTGTTATCAGGGCTCTCAATCATCCGTATGTCCGGGTCAAAGAAGGTGTTTGCATCGGAATAGATGCATGCTCCTTCACAGTTCATCATTCGTTCCATATATCTAACTTGGAAATAATGCAGCTTGAGCTTTAGCTGGATCCTCATTGCAAATGCTATCCAGTATACATTTAAGGCCATACCGACAATAATACAGGAGAAGATAAAGGCGAGATCAATAAAGATCAAGACATAACTACTGCTGCGTAACAGGTATGAAACAAAGGTAACTATAAATAAAAATACAAAAACATTCATGAAGAGGTAGAATAGATCTGAGTATCCCAGTCGGGCCTCTATCGAGGAGATAATCGACATAAGAACTGTATATTTCTCTGTTAAGCTGCTGTCTTCCTTATGTCCGGGATTATTCATGTCAGTATTCTCTGAACTCTTCATAATATACAGTTCAACATAATTAAATCAGTAGTAGTTTAACAGAATTGGATTATTAATCTACAGCAAGATTGTTCTCGTAAAGGACAGTACCGATTTTCCCCTTCCCGGTTATCCGTATATGAGTGTTTGATACCTGTATCAGGCTTATCCTGCCGTTAGGTATCGACAGGTCTACAGAATTCCACATACCCGCATTAAACCATGGCGATACCTCTCCAAGGGCGTTCCTGCCTTGTGCGTATGTCATGGCTACTCCGTCATTAAACAGTTCCTCGTTGGTTTTATCTGCAGCGTCTAATTTGCCATCAAAATTTGTATCAACTTCCCTGCTATCCCTTTTGGAGGAAAATGATGTCTGCAACCACATATTCACCTCGTCAGTTGCGCTCGAGGCTGTCCTTATAATAGTAGACCTGCGCGCCTTGTCCTGCATTCCAATATAAAAAGTAATCGCAGCGGCCGCCAATATATTAATAATAAGCACGACAATGAGAAGCTCAACAATAGAAAAACCTGCCTGTTTGTCTGAATTCATTGAAAACATGGTTAAATAATTATATTAAATTAGAAATGTAAATGTAAATGTAAGTGTAAATTATTAACCTGCATTAATTTCAAGTAAACTCAGTTTTTTATAGTATAATAATAACCATACTTAGCATCGGGGTTAATGTCCTCCTCCTTTGTCTGTCATCCCCCGATAAATCGGGACTGCGTGGGAAGTTCATTGAATATGAATAA
>CAXMSH010000093.1:271-5583 GCA_964195875.1 Thermodesulfovibrionia bacterium | reverse complement strand
CCCCACAGTAAGTAAATTTGGTGACATTCCGAAGCTAACCAGTTGAATAACAAGGGAAGTGATGGTGCCGAAGGCGGGATTCGAACCCGCACACCAGTGAAGGCACCAGACCCTGAACCTGGCGCGTCTGCCAGTTCCGCCACTTCGGCATATTAACAATTAACAGATGTCAGTTGATAGTTGTCAGTCCAATCAATTAAATAAAAAAACAAGCATTTACTCGGCGCCAGCCCCCGGGAAATGAAAGGGGTTATCACCGTCAACCTGACTCAACTTCATAGAATCCTTATCAAAGATCAGAATCCCTACCCCGCGGTCCCTTGCTTCACTACCCCCGGTAATCCACGTTCCATGCCAGTTAAGATGGACCATCACTTTCAGGGCGCTTATCTTTATCATGCGGACCGTAAATGACATATCCGCGCTGTCAAAGGTCAGCCCATTCAGTATCTCATCCGACAAACCTGACTCAACCTTCTCATGGATGGCAGCCCTGTCTTTTTTTAAATAGGCATCCTTAATGGCATCAACTGCGCTGATGGCATTTCGTGCCGTTACGGACTCTTCAGAAAGTTTCACCTCTTCCTTGACGGCACAGCCGGCAGACATAAATAAAAGAATAAATGTAAAAAGAATAGTTCTCTTCATTTTGTCGCTCCTCATATGAATGATGATTTTACACTTTTTCAGCCACTTTTTCAATGATTCTACTCCTTCTCAAATACCGCCCCGTCAACAGATCTCATGATTTCATCATAATCCTTCTTAAGCCTTTCATGCATTGTGGCGTTCTCTATAGCCATACCGCACTCTTCAGCCAGCATAGCAACAAAATCTATCTCCTGCTGGATGAATCTTCTAGGTTTATCAGTCAAAAGCCTAAGGATACCTATGACCTTGCCCCGGGCAATAACCGGCAGAGTGAGCATACTCCTTATCCCCTCCTCCGCGGCTTCCTTCTGGTATTGAACCCTGCTGTCAGTCTGCACATCATATATGGCAACGGGGTTCTCCTTAAGGGCCTCTATTATATTCTTCTCTGTGTCAACCGGTCCTTTGTTAATGTATTTTTCACTTAGCCCATAGGAAGCAACCAGTTTAAGACGTTTACCGGAGTGGTCAAGCAGGCGTACGGTTGCCGCCTTTAAGTTCATGACCTCCGGGATCTTTCTGACGATCATATCCAGCACTTCGTTAACATTAAGGGATGAACTCACCGCCTTTGTTATCTCTCTGAAGACCCTTAGATACTCCTTTTCATCGGAGACCGCGGTTTCAAAACGTCTTGCGTTTGATATAGCTACTGCTGCCTGGTCGGCGATTGCGGACATAAACCTGAGATCCTCGTCTGTTGACTTGACAGGTTCTCCTGTATACACTCTCAGCACTCCGATAACTACCTTATCAAGACGCAGCGGGATGGAGAGAATGCTCCTTATCCCCTCATCAACCGCCTCTTTATAATACTTTGAGTCCTTATGCTCTGTAATGTCGTAAACAGAGACCGACTTGCCGGCAAGCGCGTCATCGATACTGGCGTCATAAGAGACCGGCCCCTTGTCAGCGTACTTATCGCTCAGGCCGTAATATGCCGCAAGCTCAAGCTGACGGGTCTCCCTGTTTAATAACCTGAGGGAACTGGCCTTGACGCTCATAACCTTGACCACATTTGATACTATTAGCTGCAAAACCTTATCAACGGAGATACTGGTGCTGATCTCCCTGCATATCTTCTGGTAGCTCTCAAGGTAGACCTTCTTTTCAAAGATCTTATCAGCACAAGCAGGACACATGCCGTGTGTAAAGATACCGAACCCCTCACCTGCTAGATAGGTTTCAAGCTTTTCCCATTTATCATCATCGCTCCTTATCTTCTTGCACCATCCGCATATCGGGATAAGCCTGTCACTCTTCTCTGTTTCTATCCTTACTCTAAACGCCTGAAAACACCCTGAGATGTCCCTTATCGAGACGACAGCACCGGCAAACACCCCTTTCTCGAAGAGCGGGACGGCGCTATCCTCAACTGGTATCCTTCCTTTACTCTCCGTATTGATGAAAAAGTACCTGGTAACCGGCCTCTTTTCCTGAAAACAGAGTGTTACAGGATACTGATAAGGATGGACCGGCTTACCCGCCTCATCTTCGTAGACTATATTTCTGTCATTAATTGTTTTGTCTTTTACCGAATCAAAGGCTATTCCTGTAAGAGTCTCTACCCCGCTGCTCCAGAAACGTATCTTCCTGTTAACATCAACAGAATATACGCCTCCGCTCATGTTATCCAGTACACGGCGATAAATATCACGTTTGAAGATATTCATTGTTTAAGGTTTTTATCCTGTTTAATTACTTAGCCCCCCATTATTGATTTCGCAAGAAAGAAGTGGGGGGTAAATTGATAGTGAAGCTCCCCGCCTACAAGGCGGGCATCAAAAATGATTAACTCTATTATTGATTACATCTGGCCTATATGTACCCCTTTTTCTCCGCCTCAGACGGATTCGCCGAGGAGAAAAAGGGGGAAACATGAAGGAGAACTTTTCATCCCCGTTTACAAAACGGGGTATTTAAGTTTTTTTCATAAAAGATAAAATATCACCCCAGGGATGCCGGGCGTGGCAGAAACAGTCTATCCCGCGGAATATACAACATTTCTGGTCGTATTCTTCCCACGGTACATAGCCTTATCGGCAATCTTAAGCAGTTCCTCTTTTGTCTTTGCGTTTTCAGGATACGTGGCAACGCCGAAACTTGCTGTAACCCTGATCATATACCCCTCCTGCTTCAAAAAGACCTTCCCTTCCATTGCCTGCCTCATCCTTTCAGCCACATAATAACCTCCTTTCAGAGGAGTTTGGGGGAGGATCATGACAAACTCGTCTCCTCCGTACCTGGCAACAGTATCAATAGTCCTTAGACTGCCCAGAATGAGCTGTGCCACCTCAATAAGCAGCTTGCTTCCGACAAGATGGCCGTGACTGTCGTTAACATTCTTGAAGTAGTCAATATCCATAAATATAAGCGAGAACGATGTCCCGAATCTCTGAGACCTTTCAACCTCAGCATCCAGTGTCCTGTTGAGATAGCGGATGTTGAAGAGGTTCGTAAGCTCATCGGTTACGGCCAGGTTCTCCATTTTCTGATAGATCAGCGACTTCTCTATAGCCATTGAGGCATAACCCACAAGCTTCAGGAGTAATTCCAGGTCCTTCTCTGTAAAAGGTCTCCTGCTTTTGGCATTATAAAATTCAAAAACACCGATAATCCTGTTCTTGATCATTACAGGAACACACATCAGAGACTTTATATCAAGACGAGGGAACCCGTCTATCCCGCTACTGAATCGTTTATCCTTTGAAACATCAGGCACTACAACAGGGGTGCCGGTCTTGGCCACCCAACCTGCCACGCCTCCCGCCCCCCTGATCGTGGACTTATGTATCTTTATAGAATTCTTATCATGATTCTTCCCGAAGAAGAACTCATCACTTATACCCTCAACGAGCTGTATGGACCAGGCATCAAAGCCTGTCATGGACTTGGCCTGCCGCATTATCATGGTCAGGGTTTTATCTATCTCAAAAGTAGAGGTAAGGATTTTGGTGAAATGTTCAAAGAAGATCAGCTCCTTCTTCCTGATCACTGCCTCATCCTTCATGGAGGCATGAAGGTCAGCTGCCTCCTTTTCTTTGCGAAGCTTATTCACCCACAACATAAATTCAGGGCATGTGAAAGGTTCATGCAGAGACACCGCTATTTCATTATTAATCCATGCGTTCAGGCCGCTGAATGCCCTTGAACCCGTTACGATGACCTTTGGAATCGAAGAGGTAAGCTTTTTAAACTTATTGAAATCATCATGGGGAGATGAAAAGTCTTTATCAACAACGATTAATTCAATATCCCCTTTATTGATGATAGGGAATGACTTTTTCAGGTTATCTGAAGATACAATGGAATAGCCCCTGCTCTCCAGGGACTTACTAAATCTCCGGACAGACGAACGGCCTTTGTCTATCAGTAATATCTTACGCATTTAATCCACAACACTTCTTATATTTTTTCCCGCTTCCGCAGATACAGGGGTCATTTCTGCCAGTCTTTTTATTGCTTATTACAGGCCGAGATTCGCCAGATTCCCCCCTACTATAATGCACGCTGGCAGGTTTAATGGCAAGTCTTTCTTCTATTCTGCTCTCTCTTGCAATCTGTATCTTAAAGAGCCTGTTAACAACCTCAGTGGAAATCCTGTCGCTCACATCAATAAAGGCGTCAAACGCCTCTTTCTTATACTCAACCAGAGGGTCTCTCTGCCCGTACCCGCGAAGCCCTATACCCTCCTTAAGGTGGTCCATACTCAGAAGATGGTCTTTCCACTGTGAATCGACCACCTGGAGCATGATCATCTTTTCAAGGTATCTTAACGCTTCAGCACCGATCTCATTCTCCTTTACATCATAAGCCTCCCTGATTTTACCTGCAAGTTCCTTGCGAAGTTCCTCAAGACCCAAACCGCCCGTCTCACACTTGACGGCAAACTGGCCATAAAGCGCGTCTTTCAGACCTTTATGATCCCATTCCTCAGGGTGTTTGTCCTCAGGGCAGTATATAGACAGCAGTCCGTCAATAGCATCTTCTCCCATATCCAGCACCCTCTCACGAAGGGTCTCCCCGATCAGTATCTCTCTCCTGAAAGAGTATATCTCCAGCCTCTGTTTGTTCATAACATCATCATACTCAAGCAGGTGTTTTCTTATATCGAAATTGTGACCCTCAACTCTTTTCTGAGAATTCTCTATAGCCTTTGTGACCCATTTATGCTCTATCGGCTGATTTTCGTCCATCCCGAGTTTTCCCATAAGGCTGGATATCCTGTCAGAACCGAAAATCCTCATAAGATCATCCTCAAGTGAAAGGTAAAATCTTGATGAACCCGGGTCTCCCTGACGACCGGAACGCCCCCTGAGCTGATTATCAATCCGCCTCGACTCATGCCTTTCGGTACCTAAAATATGCAGGCCTCCCGTCTCAATAACTTTATCCCTGTCTATTGAACAGAGAGCTTCCGCCTTCTTTAACGTATCCTTATATTCCTCTTCAGTATAATCCTTCCTGCTCCCAAGCATATCATTCGCAAGACCTTCTACATTACCGCCAAGCACTATGTCAGTACCACGACCGGCCATATTGGTCGCAATGGTGACAGCTGAAGTCTGCCCGGCCTGGGCGACGATGATTGCTTCGCGTTCATGTTGCTTGGCATTCAGAACCTCGTGGCTGATTTTCTGTTTTTTCAACAGTTTTGAAAT
>CAXMSH010000093.1:0-261 GCA_964195875.1 Thermodesulfovibrionia bacterium | reverse complement strand
CTCCCGGCCTGTGCAATTATTTCGGCCTCCCTCTCATGCTGCTTAGCGTTAAGAACCTCATGGGGAATCTTCCGCTTCTTCAGCATAGAAGAGATTTTCTCGGAATTCTCAATTGATATCGTCCCAACGAGCACGGGCTGACCTCTTTTATGACAATCAATAATCTCTTCAACAATGGCATTCATCTTGCCATTTACTGTCTTGTATATCATGTCCGGATAATCCGGCCTTATCAGCTCCTTGTTAGTCGGGATCACAACC
>CAXMSH010000092.1:0-5598 GCA_964195875.1 Thermodesulfovibrionia bacterium | reverse complement strand
CCTTGGAGGGCTCTTCCGGAAACTTCCGAGCCTGCAGGTTCTTGATGAGTTAAATTATCACCTAATTACGCTTGGATTCCCTCTTTTGACCCTTGCAATAATTACGGGGGTTATATGGGCAAATACCGCGTGGGGGACTTACTGGCGATGGGACCCGAAGGAGGTGTGGTCACTGATAACATGGCTCATCTATGCTCTTGTACTGCACCTGAGACTCACTGTAGGCTGGAGAGGCAAGAAGGCGGCGATTCTCTCGATCGCCGGCTTTATCATAGTTGTATTCACCTTTTTTGGTGTAACCCTGCTTCTGAAAGGAATTCATATTTTTGAATAAAACCCCGCTTCACACAGAATGCGAAACGCAGAATACAGGACAAGGAAATAGATTGTTTATCCTGAGTCATGAACCGTGTGTCCTATATCGTGCATTACTATGAACATTTTAGTAATCGGTCTTAACCACAAAACAGCCAGTATTGATATCAGAGAGAAGTTCGCTTTTAACGGGGAGAAGCTTGAGGAAGCTGTTAATATTCTCAGGGACTCCGGGTTAACGACAGAGACTGTTATACTTTCAACCTGCAACAGGGTTGAATTGTATACAAGGGTCAAGGACCTTGATAACGGCATTAACGGTATAAAAGCTTTTCTTGCCGACTTTCATAAAGTTCAAAGAGATGAGCTTGATAAGGCCCTCTTTACTCTCTCCGGAAGGGACGCTGTCAGACATGTATTCAGGGTTGCTTCAGGGCTGGACTCCATGGTGCTTGGGGAGCCCCAGATACTCGGTCAGATAAAGGATTCCTTTGATTTTTCACTGAAGAATAAGTGTACGGGCATTCTTCTCAATAAACTGATGAAGAAGACCTTCTCCGTAGCGAAGAGGACCAGGACTGAGACAGGCATAGGGAAAGGCGCTGTAAATATCAGCTATGCCGCGGTTGAACTGGCAAAAAAGATATTTGAGGACCTTTCCACAAAAACCTTTTTGCTCATCGGTGCCGGCGAAATGGGGGAACTCGCGGCAAGGCACCTGATAAACAACGGGGTAAAAGACGTTATCGTTACAAACAGAACATACGAGAGGGCTCAGAAACTTGCCGGCGAGTTTCACGGCAGAACTGTCAGGTTTGAAGAATACAAAGAAGAACTTATAAATATAGACATAATAATCTCTGCCGTTGATGTGCGGAAACATATCCTGACAAAAGAAGATATAAGCGTTACGATGAAAGCAAGGAAACAGAAACCTGTTTATATGATTGATATCTCGGACCCAAGGAGCATAGACCCTGAAATTGACAAACTTGATAACGTTTACCGTTTCGATATCGATGACCTCAGGGGCATTATTGATGTCAATGAAGAAGAAAGAAGAAGAGAGGCTGAGAAAGCTGAGAGTATTGTGAATTCAGAAGTCGAATCTTTTATGAAATGGCAGGATTCCCTGTCAGCTGTTCCCACTATTGTTGCTCTTAGAGAAAAGGCAGAAGCAATAAGGATGGAAGAGCTTGAAAAGACCCTTAGAAAGCTGGGCCCGATGGAAGAAGAGAAGATAAGGTCTATCGAGCATATGACCAGTTTAATAGTCAATAAACTCATACATCCTCCAACCATGGCCCTCAAGTCTGAAGATGCTGACAAGGAGCAGTTGGTGGATACCATCACAAGGCTGTACGGCCTGGAGGTTAAAAAGAATGATGAAGAATAAAACATTAATTATCGCCACCCGGGGCAGTAAGCTCGCTCTATGGCAGGCAAACTGGATTAAGGCTGAAATAGAAAAAGAGAACCCACATATCACGGTTGACCTGAAGAAGATAAAGACAACCGGAGACAAGATACTGGACGTGCCTCTTGCCAAGGTGGGCGGCAAAGGCCTCTTCGTCAAGGAGATTGAAGAGGCGCTCCTCAGCCGCTCGGCCGACCTTGCTGTGCACAGCATGAAAGACGTTCCAACAGCCCTGCCCGAAGGCCTGCATCTTGTTTCAATCTGCAAAAGGGAAGACCCGAGAGATGCGTTTGTTTCTCAAATTCAGAAAAGCAGCACCGGGGAGATCATATTCAGGATTCCTGATTTCAAAAATCTTCCTGAGGGCGCAACTGTCGGTACCAGCAGTCTCAGGCGTATGTGCCAGCTCCTGAAAATCCGGCCTGACCTGAAAATTTCCCAACTTCGCGGCAACCTCGACACCCGTGTCAGGAAGCTCGATGAAGGCCATTTTGACGCGATCATTGTAGCTGTCGCCGGCATGAAAAGGCTCGGCATGGCCAACAGGATCACTCAGAAACTGCCCGTCGATATAAGTCTTCCCGCAATCGCGCAAGGGGCAGTGGGGATTGAGTGCCGGACAGACGATGAGTTTATCAATAAACTCCTCAGGTTTTTAAACCACCTTGAGACATCGATATGTGTTAGTGCTGAAAGGGCCTTTCTCAAAAAGCTCGAGGGCGGCTGTCAGGTCCCGATAGCAGCCTACGCAAGATTAACAAATCCATCTTTAATTTTCATTGAGGGACTTGTCGGGAGTGAATTAGGGGAGACCATAATAAGGAATTCAATGGAAGGAAGTGCTGAAGAGGCTGAATCCATAGGGGTCAGACTCGCGGAGGACCTCCTATCAAAAGGCGCCGCTAAGATTCTCGACGAGGTTTACCGAAGAAACCAGTAATTATGGTTTAATTTCAGCTACTTACTTGCGATAGCTACTAATAGCCTTTACAAAACGTGTAAACACTATTGCCTTTTTTAAAAAGGGTCCGAGGAGTCCAGGGGCCAAGGGTTCAAGTGAAAAACATTGATAACGGAGATAATTCATAAAAAACATGATTCAAAAAAATAAATTATCATATTTTGTCTTTAATTGTTCCCTCGAACCTCTGCATGCTCGCTCGCCTCGGGGCGAAGCAACGGGCCTCGGCGAAGCGGGCTGACAGGCAGGTTTGATCTTTAACCTTTGATTTTTTGTCTTATAACACTTGAACCCTCGAATCCTTGAATCCTCGACCCCTTTCATTAAGCCTTAGCCTTATCTTGCCCTTTTATATCCCTTTAGGCTATATTATCTAATGCTTCACATAATGCGAACCCATAAGTTCTTCAGTTACCTGCTTATTGCAATTATTTTTGCGATAACAATATCTTTTGTATTCTGGGGAATCGGTCCCAATACAGGCCCCTCTTCGTTAGTCATTGCCCAGATCGAGGGTGAAGAGATACTCGTTGATGAGTTCCAGCAGGCCTATGACAAAGAATACAAAAGGGTAAGGGAAATTTATACCGACGAAGAAGAGATGAAGAAGCTTAACCTCAAAGAGAACGTCCTTAAGGCCCTTATCGACAGAAAAGTCATATTGATCGCCGCGGTCAAGGCCGGTATAACTGTAAAAGACGAAGAACTGCAGGAAGAGATCATGAAACTCCCTTATTTCCAGAGAGACGGCGTTTTTAACAGTGATGTTTACGTAAAGGCCCTGAAACTGAACCGCATGACACCTAAGATATTCGAAGAAGAGTTCAAAAACGATATTATCTACACCAAGATGAGCCGTATAATCAGAGAGTCTGTCGAACTCTCAACAGAAGAGTTAAAGATCATTGAATCGCTTAAAGATTCTAACGGACGGTTAGCCGAGGCGTTCTTCTCAAGTAAAAACAACCAGGCCGTCAGGGTCTATGCGGACAGTATAAAACGCAGATTTGATATCAGGATTTACCGGGACATGATCTCCTAAAGACCGGCAGTATTCCGCTTGCCGCTTCATCTCTTATCCTCTAAGATTTTCGAGGTCCTTAATTTTATAAATGCATAAAGCAACTATGAAAAAATATTTTATATTTACATTATTGGCGCTGATCATTTCAGGTAACGCCTTGGCATCAGAACCGCTGGATACATTTACAGATAAAAGCGTCATCATGACCTCAGATGAAATGCCTGTTCAAAATTTTGAGCCGTTCATTCTTGCAACACTTGGGAGCCTGAATTATTACGGTCCGGCCCCATCAATGAATTCCTATGATGATATCCTCTTCACCTACGCGGCAAGGGCCCCCTATGGACTCCGTCTCTTGACACATGATGAGGTAAAGATGCCTGACTTAGAGACTCTTTATGAATCATACGGATACAATAAGGCAGTAAAACACCGAATAGATTATTTTTCAGGAAAAACCAAAAAATCTTTTAGCAAAAAACTCAGCCGGGCCGGAAGGTATATAGATCTGATGGCCGCCATCCTTACAGAGAAGGGCCTTCCAATCGAACTGACGTATCTCCCGTTAATAGAAAGCGGCTTCGACACACATGCGTATTCACCCAAGAGGGCGGCAGGGCCCTGGCAGTTCATCCCGGCTACAGCCCGCACGTTTGGATTGAAAATTGACTGGTGGGTCGACGAAAGACGCGATCCTGTCAAGTCAACGGAAGCCGCCGCGGAATATTTGCTTCATCTGCATGAAAGGTTTGACAACTGGAACCTTGCCCTGGCTGCATATAATACCGGAGAGGGCAGGATATCAAATGCAATAAAGAAGGTGAAGGAATCAAGCTACTGGAAGATCAGTAAGGCAGGTTATATAGCCCGGGAGACAAGAAACTATGTGCCTTCCTTTATCGCCGCCGTATCGATAGCGATAGAGCCGGAGAATTTCGGATTTCATGAAATAGAACGCCAGGAGCCGTTAAGGTATGACACCGTGGAGATTGAAACGCCCATGGACCTGGCTGTTGCGGCAAAGCTTACAGGCGTAAAGACATCAGTGATAAAAGAGCTTAACCCTGAATTAAGGCGCTGGTGCACCCCGCCGAATATCGTAAGCTACACATTAAAGATACCCGAGGGGACAAAAGATATGTTCCTGTCAGGCCTGTCAAACACCGAAGACAGCGAACTCTTTTATGTAGAGCATTATCAGATAAAGAGCGGTGACACGGTCTGGAATATCGCCAGGAGGCTGGGAACAAATATACAGGCGATAACCGCTGTTAACTCCCTGGGCAAAAAAGCAATTATTGTGGCGGGGAAAACAATACTTGTACCTGTAGACAGGGACAATGGAATAAATGGAAGTTACGGGGGCCTTAAACCTATACTTAAGAGCAGAACGCTGTAAACCGATAAAATCTACTTTTTGATCGGTTCAACAGTATCCTTACCTTTCTCCTCTTTGCCTTCCTCTTTCTTCTCTCCGGATTTACCGGATTCTTCCATATCTATCCTGGCTCTGGCCTCTGGAAACCATGACGATGCCGGGAACTGGCTTGCAAGTTCTCTGTATCTCTCCAGTTCCCTCGCGGACTCACCTATGCTCTTATAATATCTCGCTTCCAGGGTCAGGGCGGTATCCTTAAATACACCCCCGCTCATTAGCGCGAGTTCCCCAAGTGTACTGAGAGCTTCCTTTGACTGCCCGGTCTTAATATAAGCAGAAGCCAGTTTTTGATATACGACCGGTAGAATCTCATCCTCTCCTCTAAACTCTTTGGTAAAAACTTTGTATTCCTTGATAGCATTGCCATAATCGCCAAGTTTATAGTAACAATTACCGAGATAAAAGAGAGAAGTTGCAGACGACCTTACCTTAACGGACTCTTT
>CAXMSH010000091.1:0-5612 GCA_964195875.1 Thermodesulfovibrionia bacterium | reverse complement strand
GTTGACGGTATGCTGCTTCTTGGTTGCAAGTATGGCGAGAACTATCAGTGTCACTTTGTAAGGGGAAGCGAACTTGCCGAGGAGAGGCTCGGGAAACTGCAGGAGACGCTCGGCAGGCTTATGCTTGAGCCGGAGAGGGTTGAACTGATGCAGCTCTCGATTTCAGATTATGATAAGCTTCCTGAACTGCTGAATGAGTATGTAGCGAAGATGGAAGATTTTGAACCGAATCCGTTTAAAGAATTCTAAAACAGCAGGTTGTTAAGTAATTGAGTAATTAAGTCATTGAAAAACAAGAGATGCTAAGTTAATAACTAAATAACTTATTAACTCAGTGACTTGATTTAATTGGAGGTAATAGATGGCTGAAGCGACAGTAATTAAACCGGATCTTGATTTTGTAAAAGGCGTTATCGCGGCAGGCGGGGATTCACTGAAGAAGTGTTATCAGTGCGCTACCTGCTCAGTAGTCTGCAACGTAAGCCCTGACAAAAATCCGTTCCCCAGAAAAGAGATGATCTGGGCGCAGTGGGGGTTGAAGGATAAGTTCATTGGTAATCCCGATGTGTGGCTCTGCCATCAATGCAACGACTGCACCGCCTATTGCCCGAGAGGCGCGAAGCCCGGAGAGGTGCTGGGCGCCATAAGGAAGCAGACGATCTCCCAGTATTCTTCTCCCGGCTTTCTGGTAAATCTGGTGAACAGCAGGAAGTTCATGCCCTTTCTTTTCATCCTTCCCGCGATACTTTTATTTCTGATCATCTCAGTGACAGGCAATTTATCCCCTGATGGTGAAATCATATTTACCAAGTTCATGCCTGTCTTTCCGATACAGATCACCTTTACCCTTGCGCTGATTTTTGGTGTTGGTGTTGGTCTTCTGGGAATGATAAAATTCTGGGGCGATATGAAGGAGGCCAACGGAGTAACATCAGGAGATCTCATGGGCAGTGTTATCGCCATGGTAAAAGAGCTGTTGAGTCACAATAAATTCAAGGACTGTGATGTCAGCAAAGACAGGTACACTTCACATCTCCTGGTATTCTACAGTTTCATCGCTCTGGGGATTGCAACCGGTTTAGGTGTTGTTTATATTGATTTTCTTCATCTGGAGTCCCCGTTCCGCTTTGGATACGGCACACCCATCAAGATATTCGGGCTTGCAGGCGCCATAGCTATTATCGCCGGGACCTTCCTGATGATGAGCAACAGGTTTAAGAACGCGGAAAAGGCAGGTTTAGGAAGCTATTTTGACTGGCTTCTTATTGGATTAATAGGAACGATCGGTCTCTCGGGGGCACTTTCATGGATCACCAGGGTAGCAGGAATAGCTGGACTTGCTTATCCTGTCTATTTCATTCATCTTGTGGTTGTATTTTCTCTTTTTGTTTATCTTCCGTTCTCAAAACTTTCCCATATGTTTTACAGGGGCGCTGCATTGACTTTTAACAGATATTCCGGAAGAGAGGATGCTGCCGTGGTTCTACAGGTTGCGGCACAACCCGTGGCTGAGGCGGAGATAGCCTCTGCGGAGTCCGAAGTTCCAAAGTCTGAAGAGAAGGCAGAATAATATTTACTCAACAAATATATAATCGGTTCAATAAAAAGAAGGGGAGGGAAACGAATGAGTAGTATAATTTTACTTGCTTTGATCAGCGGTGCGGTAGGTGTTGCGTATGCATTGATAACCAGCGCTTGGGTCAAGAAACAGGATGCAGGCAACGAGAAGATGATATCCATCTCAGATGCTGTTGCAGAAGGGGCGAAGGCATTCCTAGCCCGTGAGTACAAGACAGTCGCTATAGTGGCTGTGTTAATGACGGGCCTTCTTGGTTATTTCCTTGGCTTATGGACAGCGATAGGCTTTGTCATCGGTGTTGCCGGCTCGGCATTTGCCGGTTATTACGGAATGATGGTATCTGTCAGCGCGAACGTAAGGGTCGCACAGGCCGCATCCAGAGGCATACAGGCAGCTCTGAACGTTGCGTTCAAGGGCGGTTCTGTCACAGGAGTCATGGTTGTGGGCCTCGGTCTTCTGGGCCTTGCAGGGTTCTATGCCATTGCATTGAATATGGCTGGTGATCAGGCGTTCCATGCACTTATTGGCCTCGGTTTCGGCTGTTCACTCATGAGCGTCTTTGCGCGAATCGCAGGCGGTATCTACACAAAGGCCGCTGATGTTGGCGCTGACATCGTGGGTAAGGTTGAGGCGGGTATCCCTGAGGATGACCCGAGGAACCCTGCGGTTATCGCTGACAACGTTGGTGACAACGTTGGTGACTGCGCGGGAATGGCGGCTGACCTTTATGAGACATACACCGTTACGCTCGTCGCCGCGATGCTCCTTGCAAAGACGGTATTCGGCGCTGACAGCCCGTGGGTTGAGTTCCCGCTCCTTTTAGGCGCTGTCTCGATCATAGCATCAATAATCGGTACATTCTTTGTTAAACTCGGAAAGAAACAGTACATAATGGGCGCCCTTTACAAGGGACTTGCAGTCGCCGGCCTTCTGGCCCTTGCAGGATTTGCTGTTGTCACTAACTGGTTCGTCGGTCTTCCGGGCGCCGGCAGTTACATGAGCGTAACCGCCATATGGACGACTACCCTTATAGGTGTTCTTCTTACCGGTCTTATCGTTGTAATAACAGAATACTTTACCGGCATGTACGGCCCCGTAAAGTCTATAGCTCAGGCAAGCACCACGGGTGACGGCACAAACGTTATCCAGGGACTTTCGGTAAGTATGAAGTCTACAGCCGCACCTGTTATCGTCATCGCTATCGCCATTTACTCGGCATACAGTCTTGGCGGAGGCTTCTCTGGTAGTGCCGATGCTGCCGTTGGCGGTCTTTTTGCAATCGCTTTGTCAGCTGTCTCCATGCTCTCAATGACAGGGATAGTCGTGGCCATCGACTCATACGGCCCGATCACTGACAACGCGGGCGGTATAGCTGAGATGGCTGATCTTCCTGAAGAGATCAGGAACATCACAGACCCTCTTGACGCCGTAGGCAACACGACAAAGGCTGTCACAAAGGGTTATGCCATCGGTTCAGCAGCTCTCGCGGCCCTTGTGCTCTTTGCGGAGTATTCAAGGAGCTTTCCTGTAGAAGTTTATTTTGATCTTTCAAACCCGAAGGTGCTTATCGGCCTCTTTCTCGGCGGACTGGCATCCTATTATTTCAGCGCCCTCCTGATGGAGGCTGTTGGTAAGGCGGCAGGCGGTGTTGTTGACGAGGTCCGCCGTCAGTTCAAGGCATTCCCGGGCATAATGGATTATACGCAGAAGCCTGAGTATGGCAAGTGTGTTGATATCGTTACCCAGAGCGCGCTCAAGCAGATGATGGTTCCGGCGCTCATTCCTGTTCTGCTTCCAATTTTTGTCGGCACGCTGCTCGGTCCTGAAGCGCTGGGCGGACTGCTCATCGGCGCTATCGTTACCGGTCTCTTCCAGGCTATCGCCATGACATCCGGCGGAGGTGCATGGGATAACGCCAAGAAGTATATTGAAGACGGTAATCTCGGGGGCAAGGGTTCTGACGCCCATAAGGCCGCTGTTACCGGCGACACGGTCGGCGATCCTTACAAAGACACAGCTGGTCCTGCAATCAACCCCATGATTAAGGTCATGAATATCGTTGCACTGCTGATCGTGCCAATATTAATTAAAATATGGGGGTATTAATCAGGGTATCTGTGTAATATAAGATTAACTTTTTAGTAATTACAAAGGGCTGTCCCGAATTACGGGACAGCCCTTTGTTTATTGAAATAACGTGTTCGCCACGAATGAACACGAATTATTTTAATATACAGTAGAGAATTTTTGGCAAACAGCTGTGAAATATGCGAAAATAATATCAAATAAAAAAAGGGTCCAAAGATTAGAGTGTTCGGGTGTTTGTTTTCAATGATTTTGTAAGCGCTTTGATCATTTCACTTGATTCCTTGACCCCTTGACCCCTTTTCATATATTAGTGAGGTTATGTAAGTGGAGTGGACTGAAAAATTGTCGATAGGGGTTGATCTTATCGACAGTCAGCATAAAGAGCTCTTTGTAAAGATAAACGAGCTTGTTGCCGCGATAAAAGATCATACCTGCAAGTACAAGATAACCGATGTAATCAGGTTTCTTGAGGACTACATTGTCTTCCACTTCTCAGAAGAGGAAGAGTATATGCGGAGAAACGACTACCCCGGCGATCTCCGGCACAAGGCACAGCACGATTATTTTATGGAGAACTTTATAGAGCTGAAGAAGGAGCTCCAGAAGCTTGAAGGGGGAAAGAGGCGCGGTTCTTACGAGCTGTCCGTCATGACAAACCAGGTTGTTGTTGACTGGATACTTGACCATATCGCGGAGGTTGATAAGAGGTTTGGAGAGTTTTTAAAATCCAGAGTTTCCTGATCCGGGGCCGAAGATATATATCTGTCTTTAAACTGTTTACTATTACCTGAATTAAGCGGTTTATGATATGAAAATTAGTTAATGTATTTAAAATAAACATTTTCTGCATATACCCAATATTACTCATTGGGTGAAAAAAGTCTGTCATTCCCGCTTGTCGGGAATCTTTTTTAAAGACAGGGGAACGATTCCGACGATCCCCGACAAGCGAGGACAGGCTCTGTCGGAATGACAGAATAAAGGAAAGAGTAGAAAGAATCGCCTGTTTCAGGTATCACTAAATATTAATTTCACTAAATGGGGGATAATATGAAATTGAAAACCCATCTACTTGTGAATGATATGATTATTCCCCTGAATGATTTCACTCAGCAGTACATAGGGAATGTGATGATCGGTATTGCAGCATCTCTCGGCTCCAACAGTAAAAAGTTAAAGGTTTCCTTAAATAAAGATGACCTGAAGATATTTGCAGGAGCTCAGGAGGTCCCTGTCAGGAAGGAATTTGTACATAAAATGGTGACGAGCACGTTGAAAGGGATTGTTTCACCTTTAAAAGAAATCGGTTTGATTGACAATATCAGCATTACAATAAATGTCTCTTAAGTTTAACTTTGACCGCCTGCAGAATAGATCTTTAATCTCCTCATTAGATGCCTCGTTTTTCGGGGGCAGGAACCGCCAGAATCTGTCATTCCGGCTTGTCCGGAATCGTGTTGCCAGATGACTCCCGATCCCCGACAAGCGAGGACAGGCTGGAAGAGCCTAAGTAAAATCTGTTATCCTCTTCTGTCCAGTTTACATTCATCGAGAAATCTTTTACACTAATCTGCTTATGAAGACACGTATTACCGAAAAGAAGATTCGCAGATTCTATCGCCTGTTGTCCAGCAGGATGATAGATTTTGACTGCGGCAAACTCTGTGCCCCGGCGAACGGCGGCTCTCCTCACTGCTGTAACAATGATGATGTTGTCCCCATACTCTTTCACGAAGAATATAGATGGCACTGGCATAATGGCAAATTCTGGAAGAGGATGCCGAAGACCAGAGAGATCCGGAAGTTTATTGAAGAATCGGAAACATACTATGTCTTTTCCCAGTGTCCCGGACCTGAAAATTGCCAGAGGTCAAAACGTTCATTAAACTGCATGACCTTCCCGTTTGAGCCGCATGTGGATAAAGACGGGGAGATAATGGGCCTT
>CAXMSH010000090.1:0-5627 GCA_964195875.1 Thermodesulfovibrionia bacterium | reverse complement strand
CCCGCTAATGATTTTTGTTTTTCTGCTTGTTCTACAGCCATCTTATATAAATTCTGAATTTGGTTATTGGTTATTGGTTATTGGTTACTGGTTACTGGTCACTGGTCACTGGTCACTGGTCACTGGTCACTGGTCACTGGTCACCGTTTTTCAGACTTCCAATTCCATCTTTGCTATATCCACCTCTTCTCCGGAGAGGAGTTTCAGGTTAAACGATTTACAGTAAGGGCATGGAGGAAAAAATATATCATCTGTATTAAATTTTTTTTCGCAATCATTACATTCGTATATTAATGGGATTTCCTCTATTAATAGTTCTGCCGAAGAGAGAAGCGGATATTCAAGCTTTACCGCGTCAAACGCGAATTTCATGGAGTCTATGACAATACCCGACTTCCTGCCGATCTTCAGGTTCAGAGAAGTAACTTTCAAGGCATTATTCTCACCGGCAATCCTGGTTATCTCGTCCACCATTCCCATTACTATTGAGAATTCATGCACTCTCATCCTCCCGGTCCATGAGTCTCAACAGTTCATCAAAACCTTCCCATATTTCATCGGCCCTTATCTTGTCCAGCTTTTCTATGGCAAACCCTACATGAACGATAACGTAATCACCAATCTTCACATCACTTTCCTGCAGGAGCTGAAGTCCTATATTTCTGGTAACACCCTTTGCTTCCGCGACACCGGAAGGGTAGTTGATTTCAATTAACTGCATCGGAACACCTACGCACATATCATTATCTCCGAATATTTATTAATACTTAGAGCCTTTTGTGAAAGTCTTTGCTTGTCATTCCCGAGGGTTTTGTCGGGAATCCAGTCATTAAATAAATTCTCTGGTTCCCCGCCTCCGCGGGGACGACGTCTGGATACCTGCCTACCGCAGGCAGGCTCGCCGGATCCTGCCCTCGAATTTCGTAATCGGGGGCGGGTATGACGGGAAAAGTGGTTTGTAAGAGACTTTTGCAATAGCCTCTCTTATTATTTTACACGGATGCAATAAAATAATCTTTCCAATAATCAGCTAAACCTGAAACTTTTTGATAGCTATAATTTATCCAGATAGATTATTTTTTGGAATTCCCTCCACTCCCCATTCATTCAATTTCTCCAGGACCTTATTAATGAGTTGTTCCATCCGGTCTTTAATCTCCTCTGATAACTCTACGCCTGTCTCCATTGATTTCGGCTGGATACCGATAAGAGACATCTCGGCAGGGGTGATATCCATTAACTTTGCGGCAAACAGGGTGTCAGGGAGCCCTATCTGATGTACCGAGAGTTTTGAGCTCAGAAAGGCGGGGATTTTATCGCCTTCAACGGTATCTATTGTTCCGGGCTCCTTCCTGAAATTTGCCGCGTCAACTATCAATATCTTATCTTTCCCTTCAAACAGTGGAAGGAGGTCAAGCCCCTTGGTCCCTCCGTCAATCAGTTCAACCGAACCAGGAAATTCATATTCTTCCTGAAGCTTTTTTATTACATGAACACCTACACCGTCATCGCTCAGGAGCAAGTTTCCGATCCCTAATACGGCTATTCTCAAATTTGACTCCAAAAATAATCCCCGGGAGTTGTTAAGACTTCCGGGGATTATTTTATTTTTCTATTCCTGTTTTTGTATGCTGTCTCTGGTTTTCTACTCCCATTCTTTCCCGGTAACAAATTTGTATCCGCTGAATATTGATACCAACAACCCGTTCTTCTCCCGGGAATCGGCAAATGTCGCGATATAGATATGAAATATAGAGAACGCGAGGATGACATACATGAAGAGATGGTGGTACAGCCTGATTACAGGGAGATGCATTATTCCTAACATCCAGCCGCCGAGGACGGTCCAGAGGGCTCCTGTATGGGTAACAGAATACAGGGCGAACCCGGAGAAAATCTCGAACAGGAAGATCAGATACACTATCAGGTATGTAACCCCGGCAAGCACGGTATGACCAACTGAATAAGGAGGTTTTTTACTAATGAGCAGATAGAACTTCAGGGCCCCGAAAAGGTCCTTGATTTTTTGTGCCGAGAAGGGTAACCATTCCGTGAAACAGGCGTACCTGTTGCCCATAAATGACCAGTATATCCTTAAAATGAAGCTCATCAGAAAGGCGTAAGCAGCTACAAAGTGAATGAACCTCATCCACCCCATTATATACTGTTTTGTGCTGAGGGCATGGATAAAGGGGTTGCCGATGTATATACCGGTAAACGTAAAGGAGAGTATGCTGATTACGAATATCCAGTGTGTCAGCCTTACGGGGATTTCCCAGACATATACTCTTTTTCTCTCATTAACCATATCTATCCCCCCCTCTTTTTAAATCACCTTAATCCTTGTTACTTCGTTGCCTTCAGGGTCGACAACGTGTACCGCGCAGGCCATACATGGATCGAATGAGTGGATTGTCCTGAGAATCTCAACAGGCTGTTCGGGGTCGTTTACAGGTGTCCCGATAAGCGCTGATTCATAGGGACCCCTCTGGCCGCTGGCGTCCCTTGGAGATCCGTTCCAGGTCCCGGGGACTACGCACTGATAATTTTCAATCTTCTTATCTTTGATTTTTATCCAGTGACCCAGGGCACCCCTTGGGGCCTCGTGAAGACCATAGCCCTGTGCCTCTGCGGGCCATTCGGACGGATCCCACATCTCACCGTTGTGAATCTTCAGATTGCCTTTCTTCATATTTTCGGATAGCTGGTTCAGCCACACGGGTATCTGCTCAGCGGTGACAAGGGTTTCAATCCCCCTTGCCGCAATCCTTCCGAGTGTGGAGAATAGCGCGGCAGGGCCGACTCCCAGAGTCTTTAGCACGCTGTTAACTACCGCCTGAACCCTTTCATGCCCGGAAGCGTAAGCGATGAGCATCCTCGAAAGAGGCCCGACTTCCATGGCTTTATTGTCATAGCGAGGGGCTTTCAGCCAGGTATACTTTTTGTCTGTATCAAGGAAATCATACGGGGGCTTAGGCCCTGAGTACTTGTGGTTTGTCTCGCCGTCCCACGGGTGTTTGGATTTACCGTCACCGTCTGAATACTCATACCACGAATGTGTTACATATTCTGTAATCTTCTTATGGTCTACGGGATGGACTTTTGATAAATCCTTATTGAGAATGATCCCCCGCTGCAGCCAGGTATTTTCAGTGTTGCTTGCATTGTCGTTTGGAAATTCACCAAAGCTGAGAAAGTTTCCGACACCTTCACCGTAGCCTGCCCAGTCCAGATAGAACGGCGCGACAGCGAGTATATCAGGGATATAAACCTTCTCTACAAAGTCCTGTGCCTTCCGGGCAAGACCAGATATGAAGGCTATGCTGCCGGCATTAAGAGCGTTCTGGCTGTCAGGGTCAACAGGGATGGACATGCCGCCTACTATATATGTCTGCGCGTGCGGGTTTTTGGCTCCAAGCAGAGCCTGTATCTTTATAACATCTCTTTGCCAGTCAAGAGCTTCAAGGTAATGGGCAACCGCCATCAGATTAGCTTCCGGTGGAAGCTTGTAAGCTGGGTGTCCCCAGTACGCGTTGGCGAAAGGACCGAGTTGGCCATTGCTGACAAAAGTCTTGATCCTGTCCTGTATCCCTTTAAAGTACTGAGCGCTCGACTTTGGCCAGTCTGATATTGACTGGGCAGGTGAGGCTGTCTTTGAAGGGTCAGCGCTCAGGGAGCTTACAATATCCACCCAGTCAAGCGCGTGGAGATGATAAAAGTGTATTACATGGTCCTGAACGTACTGGATACCTGAAATAAGGTTTCTTATAATTCTCGCGTTATCGGGAATTGTGATGCCGAGGGCATCTTCGACCGCTCTCACCGAGGCGGTTGCGTGAACCGTAGTTCAGACGCCTCATATTCGCTGTGTAAACGCCCAGGCGTCCCTTGGGTCCCTCCCTTTAAGTATGAGCTCAATCCCTCTGAACATTGTACTTGAGCTCCAGGCATCAACGACCTTACCATTTTCAACCTTGGCCTCTATCCTGAGGTGCCCTTCAATCCTTGTAACAGGGTCAATAACTATCTTTTTAGCCAATTAAAATCACCCCCTTCACATTAATTTCTGCCACTGACTTACACAGACTAAATAACTTTGACTCAAAAAAATAAAGAACTTAAAGATCTATTGTTTATATAACTATTTTTCAGCCTGCTTTGTGTCTCTAAATCTGCTTCAAGTCTGTGTAAGTCAGTGGCTAATTAGTTCTTATTCGTCTTCTTTCTTTTTAGGAGACATAGCCCTGCCGATACCGTGTATGGCGATACCTGCCGCCGTTGCAGCAGCCAGTCCTGCACCTATCTTGTCGGCGGTGCTCTCAACACCAAATCCGGGCACATTCGGCAGCCGTCCGTAAAATGGGCTCATTGTATCCCAGAAGTTCGGTTCAGAGCATCCAAGACAACCGTGCCCGGCCTGGACGGGCCAGCTTGTACCTTCATTGTAGTTGACCGTCGGACAATTATTGAATGTCTCAGGTCCCTTGCAGCCCAGCTCATAGAGACACCATCCCTTCCTGTGCCCTTCATCTCCCCATAGCCTTGCGAACTGACCGGCGTCAAAATGCGCCCTTCTTTCGCAGTTGTCATGTATCCTTTTGCCATATGCAAAATAGGGCCTGCCTAATTTATCCGTATTGGGAAGCGTCTTGAAAGTCAGGTAATGAACTATGGTGGCTGTAAGGTTCTCCACATTAAGGGGACATCCGGGCAGATTAATCACCGTTGCGTTCGGCACAGCCTCCTTGACGCTGACGGCTCCTGTTGGATTGGGAAGAGCTGCCGGTATTCCGCCGTATGCTGCGCAGGTGCCGACAGCTATAGTAGCAAGGGCATTGCCGCAGACCTCTCTGGCGATATCAAGGGCGGACCTCCCGCCGATACAGCAGTATACCCCGCCGTCTTTTGTCGGGATAGAGCCCTCAACAATAACAAAATATTCCCCCTTGTTGTTTTTGACAACATCCTGAAGGGATTTCTCTGCCTGATGCCCTGACGCGGCCATAATTGTCTCATGGTAATCAACTGAAAAGATATCAAGAACAATATCGCCGACCGTTGGTTTTGTCGCCCTTAAAAGGGCCTCTGTGTCGCCCGCGCAGTCCTGGAACTCAAGCCAGACCAGATAGGGTTTCTTTCCGGCAACCGCCTCCGCTATCATTGGTACAAAGGACGCGGGAAGTGAGAGCATGGCCGCCATCGCGGTACAGAACTTCATAAAATCACGACGCGTAACACCCTTCGGTAACTCGGTATCTATTGATTCCGGGATTTCTTGCAGGGTCTCATCAGGTTTTGATTTCATTATTACCCCCCTTATTCGGTATATATGTGTAATAAATCTGTATTGGAAGAATTTATTAGATGCCTTAGTCGAAAATTATCATAAATACAGGTGATTGTCAAGATAATTTATATTCACATAATAATATCAACTACCATCCCTGAAGTATGGAAAGCCCGAGAGTTGTCCGCCTTAAGACTTAAAGGGCAGGCAAAAGGTATAATAAGGGGCGTTAAGTTCTGTTCGCCTCAGCGGATACGCTCTCCACGGCGAGTCTTCGACCGTGGCGGAGAATACCAATCCTGGAATGCGGTAATTGTCTCCTGGACTTTTCTGTAAAAAT
>CAXMSH010000089.1:5410-5642 GCA_964195875.1 Thermodesulfovibrionia bacterium | reverse complement strand
CGCTGTTCCGCGCCAGATGAGTTCTTTAATATCGGCATCAACAAAATCGAGGATTAATGTTCCTTCTTCATATTGATATACATCAATTCGGCTTCCACCCCAATGCCGCCCATATCTGCCAGGCGAATATCCCCAGTCAGTAATGCTTGTTTTAGACTGTCTCTCGCCGTGTATCGCGATAAGAAAATCAGGATTATCCGAAACCATTACTATTCCTTTGGATTCGTGCTCT
>CAXMSH010000089.1:0-5400 GCA_964195875.1 Thermodesulfovibrionia bacterium | reverse complement strand
TTTTTGTCGATCTCGGGTTAGGTAACCAGTTAAAGGTTTTAAGGTTTGTGAAATTAACATCTGGATCATAGTCATAATTAACACTGACCGTAGCACAACCTGCAGCAAAAGCTAACAGAAAAAACGAAAGAATAAGATGATTTAAACGCATACACCCTCCTTTTAATAAATATATTTAAAGTAATTCAAATAATATATTATTAAATTAATTACAGAAATCATTATATCATTTATTGATAAATGTTATCAAAGACACCGCTCTCTGCGGTATTCCGTTCCCGGTGAATCTGCATATTAGTTCAGGGTAGCTGTCAGTTAATCTTCAGCCAAGGCATCAGGCAGTTATGATTATCCACAGGTCATGTATTTCTCACCATCTATGGTGGGAGCCGGACTTCTAGAGATCAAGGAGAATTCTCTGATGGCTCCCGTGAAGGTGATAGAGCCTTTATTCCCCGGTTCAAATGAGCAAGATATTCAGTAAGATATTCAGTATATTGTTAAAAAAACATTTTTACTGCAAAATAATCAATATTCAAACAGGTCAATATCAGGTGTTCTTAATCAAGGTTTTTAAATATTTCTACTAGTGACTGTAAATTCTTTATCTGGCTATCGGACCACATCAGAAGATTACTCAAAGGCACATTGAGTTAATATGATCGAGAAAGAGAATAATCTTATTAGACGCTTCTGGCGGTCTATATTCAGAGGGCCGGTTCATCCCGGAACTGACCGTGAACGCAAATGGACCGCGTTTGAAAACCTTATTCTGCATGTTCATCCGCGCACTATTCCTGAGAAAACGCTCAATATAACCCTTACCCTGGGCCTTGGCGGTATGGCTCTTGTCCTGGTGGGCCTTCTGGCGCTAACGGGAATTCTTCTTTTGTTTGTTTATGAGCCATCTCCTGATAAAGCATACGAATCCATCATTACTCTTCAGGATGATGTCTTATTCGGGCACCTGATCAGAAACATCCATCACTGGAGCGGCAATATTTTAGTTATCATCTCTTTTCTGCATCTCCTGCGGGTATACTTTACAGGGGCATTCCATACTCCTAGACAGTTCAACTGGGTTATCGGGATGATTCTTTTTTACCTCGTGCTGCTTTCCAACTTTACCGGGTATCTATTGCCCTGGGACCAGCTTGCTTTCTGGGCAATTACGATATGCACCAGTGTGATGGAGTATATCCCTGTTACAGGCCCCTGGATTCAGAAACTCCTACGTGGAGGAGAAGAGATAGGGCCGGCGACGCTTTCGATATTTTTTGCTTTACATATAGCATTACTTCCTATTGTTCTCTTTACTGTCATGCCGTTCCATTTCTGGCGGGTAAGAAAAGCTGGTGGGGTTGTCATTCCGCGTTCTCCCAATGAACCTCAGGAGAAAAAGATTGACCATATTTCAACCATACCGAATCTTCTCCTTCGAGAGGTTGTTGTTGCTCTTCTTCTCATAGCATTTGTTCTCATGTATTCCGTTATATTTAATGCGCCGCTGGAGGCAGAGGCCAATCCGGGGATGAGCCCTAATCCTGCAAAGGCTCCATGGTATTTCCTCGGAGTACAGGAACTGCTGCTTCACTTTCACCCCCTCTTTGCAGCTGTTATCATCCCTGCTTTCTTTATCGTGATCTCTTTTCTTCTGCCGTACCTGAAGTCTGATCTTCAGATACCGGGGGTATGGTTTATATCAGGAAAAGGACGGCAGATGGGAAAAGTGTCCGCAATTGCTGCCTGTATCTTTACTCCGCTCTCAATTGCTGCAGATGAATTTCTGATCAATTTTACTTCCTGGTTTCCGGGATTACCCTCAGGGATTAGTAACGGTCTCATTCCCTTCATTATTGTTACCGCTGGACTCTATGGCTTTTATGCAATTATGCAGAAGCGGTATAACGCTTCAAAGGCTGAGACAATGCAGGCGTTAATCATCTTTATAGTAGTCTCTTTTTTGATCATGACATCAGCCGGCATCTGGTTCCGGGGTGAGGGCATGTCATTGGTGCTGCCGTGGAAAAAATAATGGAGTATTGGAGGTAATAAGCTGGAGAAGTGGAGTGATGGAATGTTGAAATTAGTTGAAAGCCTTGAACATAAAAGAGAACGTGGAGAGTGGATTGATACTCTGATAGTTAAGGAAAGCAATACTGTTTATGGTTCCAAATAATCCAGCACTCCATTACTCCATTACTCCAGTGCATATATATTATTTACAGAAGGTATGATGATAAGAGACCATGATAAAGTGAAAGAGATTAAAGAACAGTCGTTTTCCCGTCGCGATTTCTTGAGGAAATTATGGATCGGATTAGGAATAGTTGCGCTGGCTGAGTTTCTCGGGGTCGGCTACATTTTTCTGAGACCGCGAAAGCCTGAGGAACATAATGAAGGCTTCGGCGGTATCATAACCGCAGGTTCCATAAAAAAGTTTGCTGATAACAGCGTAACGGCGTTCAGAGAGGGTCAGTTTTATCTGGTGTGTTTACAGGACGGCGGGTTCCTTGCAGTATCCCGAAGGTGTACACATCTTGGATGCACTGTCCCGTGGGTTGAAGAGGAAAAAAAGTTTCAGTGTCCCTGTCACTCCTCTTCTTTTGATATAACCGGAGATGTTAAAAATCCTCCGGCACCACGAGCGCTTGATATCTATCCGTTAAAGATCGAGAACAGCATCATTAAAGTTGATACGAGTAAGGCGATCAGAAGAAAGCGGTTTGACACAACTCAGGTGATCTATCCATCATGAACAGGAATGACTTGAAAATCTGGGAAATAACGGGTGTTATTGCCACGGCCATTATTATTCTGTCGGTGCCATTTTATCTGTTAAAAGCGGATTATTTCACAGAACAGGATGAAGTGGAGCCCGTCTCCTTTGTGGGAAGCAACAAATGCAAGTCATGTCATACCGAAGCCTATGCTAAATGGAAAGACTCTCATCATGACAAGGCAATGGATGTTGCCAGCGAAAACTCAGTCCTTGGTAATTTTAACGATGCTGTTTTTGAACATGAGGGGATCACAACACGGTTTTATCGAAAAGGAGAAAAGTTTTTTGTTAATACACAGGGGCCTGACGGGGCAATGGGTGATTTTGAAATTACGCACACCTTTGGTGTATACCCCCTTCAGCAGTATCTCGTGCCTTTTCCCGGAGGCAGGCTGCAGTGTCTCACTATCGCATGGGATTCCAGGGGAAATAAGTGGTTTGCCCTCCCCAATCATATAAATGATCCGGGTGACTGGCTTCATTGGACCAAAAATGCTCAGAACTGGAACGGCATGTGTGCCGAGTGTCATTCCACAAATCTTACAAAAGGGTATGATCATGAGTTCGATACGTATAACACAACGTGGTCAGAGATCAACGTGGGCTGTGAAGCATGTCACGGTCCGGCTTCTCGTCATGTAGAATGGGCAGACAGGCCGGCTATGGCACGCCTGCCATCGAGTAATTATGAGCTCCTTGTTGATACCGGTGATCTGAACCCTAAGGAACAGTTAAGAATATGCGTTCCCTGCCATTCACGCCGCTCCTCGCTCGGTGACTTCAGTTATGTGGAAAAAGACCTGATGGACCACTTCATTCCGGAACTTATCACTGAAGGCATGTATTATCCGGATGGTCAAATACTGGAAGAGGTCTACGTGCATGGTTCTTATGTCCAGAGCAAGATGTACCGGAGCGGGATCCGGTGCAGTGACTGTCATGATATCCATAGCATAAAGAGAATAAAGGAAGGCAATGATCTCTGTCTGCAATGCCACAGGGCTGACACATATAACACAAAGGATCATCATTTCCATAAAAAAACGCACATGGGGAAAGAGAGTGATGGATGGCTCTGTGAGAGGTGCCACATGCCCGGCCGGTATTACATGGGCAATGACTACCGGCTTGACCATAGCATACGGGTTCCGCGGCCTGACCTGAGCCTTGTTTACAAAACGCCGAATGCTTGTAATATGAGTTCGTGCCACGACGATAAGACTGTCGAGTGGTCGGTCAAGCACTACAGGGAATGGTATGGACAGAAGCGGAAGCCTCATTACGGAACTATCATCGCGGATGGACGCCGGAGATTACCTGAAGCGGAAGCCCAGCTTATTGATCTCGCGAAGGACCGGCTCTTCCCGCCTATCGTCCGGGCTACAGCCCTCTCGCTTTTAAGGTCGTATACGGGAGAAAAGAGCATGAATGCCATGGAACATGCACTTAGCGATGAGGAAGCCCTGATCCGTCATACTGCGATAAGGGAGCTGAGTCAGATAAGTACAGACAGACATATAAAACTCATGGTCTCCCTGCTGTATGACCCTGTCAAGGCCGTGAGGATGCAGGCAGCAATGAATCTCACCGCTCTGCCGCGAGAAGAGCTGACGGATGACCAGAAAAAAGTTTTTCAGGATGTCATTCTCGAATATCAAAGGTCGATGGAGCATTCTTCAGATTTTCCGCATGCCAGACATAACCTCGGTATCATGTATGCAAACCTCGGGAAACGTGAGCGGGCCGAGGAGAACTATAAGAAGGCCATTGAGATAGATGATCAGTTCCACCCTGCCAGATTTAACCTTGCCAATTTGTATAACACCATGGGTAGGAATAAAGAGGCAGAAGAGCAGTTCAGGGAAGTTATCAGACTTGTGCCGGAAAACGGTGAGGCTCATTATTCATTAGGACTGTTATTGGCAGAGATGAACCGGCTTGATGAGGCAGTTTACTCACTAAAGAGAGCGGTCGACCTCATGCCTGACCGGGCCCGTATACGGTACAACTATGCACTTACCCTAAGTCATCTCGGGCGCAGTGAAGAGGCCCTATCCGAGATGATAAGGGCACATAAAGTCGATAGACTAAATCCGGGTATCGTACAGGCAATAGCCATTTTTTATATACAGGCAGGAGAATGGGGAAAAGCCCTTCCTTATGCTGAAGAGCTTGTGGATCTTTTGCCTGATGCTGAAGGGCCCGGGCAGATGCTCATGCAGATTCAGCAGGTTCTCTCTGCCAGTGAATCCCGGTAGTGCAAGTATTTGTTTGCTCTAGCCCCGCCCCGAAAAAAAGTTCTTGCAATTCTGGGGTTTTGTGATATATTTAGATAAATACCTGATTTAAACCATATACAGGCGGGGTCTCTTCAGATAAATATTTTACAAATAGATTTAATCTATGAACCGTTAACATTTTTAAATAGGAGGAAAACTCAAATGAAGAAAATGCTGTTGGTGCTTTTGAGTATTACTTTTTTAGTATCAGTCCTCTTTATGGTTTCTTGTCAGAAAAAAGAAACGACTCAGACAGAGGAGACTGTGATAGAAACAGGTGGTTATGGTGAGAAAGCTGAAGAGGCTATTAAAGAAGAAGGGGAAGCAGCAGGTGGTTAT
>CAXMSH010000088.1:0-5649 GCA_964195875.1 Thermodesulfovibrionia bacterium | reverse complement strand
TATTTCTCTACGAGAAAAGAGGGGACCGGTCTTGGACTGGCAATTGTAAACAGCATCGTTTCAAAACATAGGGGATATATAAGAGTACAGGACAATATGCCGAGAGGCTCGCGTTTTTTAATAGAGTTGCCTGTACGGCAAATGTAATATGATTTCTCCAAAGCAAAACATTTTCAACCTCCTTAACTTGCAACTTTATTTTGAATCAATTATCCTGTACAATCAATAACGTGAGGAAGATATGACAAAGAAGACTAAGGCGACAATACTGATTGTTGATGACGAAGAGAGCATAGTAGAAACACTTACCGGTATTTTTGAAGACGATGGATATGAGGTTGTTTCAGCTTCTACAGGTGAGAAAGCGTTGGAGTATTTTAACGATTTTTCACCTGAGGTCGTCCTGCTTGATGTCTGGATGCCTGGCATGGACGGTATTGAAACACTGAAAATGATCAGAGAAAAAAACAGTGACGTATCAATTATAATGATATCCGGACATAGCAATATAGACACGGCCGTACAGGCTATAAAATTCGGCGCGTACGATTTTCTTGAAAAACCGCTATCACTTGAGAAAGTCCTTGTGCTGACCGGACGGGCAGTTGAAAGGCAGCGCCTCAGGAAAGAGAACATTGAGCTGAAGACAAGCATATCGCAGAATAATGAAATAATCGGGAATAATCCAAAGATACAGTCTATAAGAGAAGAGATATCCAGGGCCGCGGCCTCTCAGAGCAAAATTATTATATACGGTGATAGTGGGAGCGGGAAGGAACTCGTTGCAAGGGCATTACATGAAGAAAGCAGCAGAAAAAATAACAGCTTTATTGAGGTAAACTGCGCCGCTATTCCAAATGAACTCATTGAAAGTGAGCTATTTGGTCACGAAAAAGGATCTTTCACAGGCGCCTTTGAAAGGAAAAAGGGTAAATTCGAACTTGCTGATGATGGAACATTGTTCCTTGACGAGATAGGCGACATGTCCCTCACAGCACAGGCAAAGGTCCTGAGAGTAATCGAAACTCAGGAATTTCTAAGGGTTGGCGGAAGTAAAAATATCAAGGTCGATGTCAGAATAATAGCCGCTACTAACAAGGACCTTCCGAAAGAGATTGAAGATAATAAGTTCAGAGAAGACCTCTACTTCAGACTCAACGTTATACCGATCAGGGTCCCTCCCCTTAAAGACAGAAGTGATGATATACCACTTCTGGTTGATTACTTCCTTAATAATTTTGCCATGCAATCCGGTCAGAAAATAAAGAAGATCAATAAGGCAACACTCCGTGCTTTGATGGATTATGATTGGCCCGGTAATGTAAGAGAACTGAAAAACACTGTTGAACGGTTTGTTATTATGAGTTCCTCGGATAATATAGACCTGAAAGAGCTCTATCCTTTAAGAGAGGAGAAATCCAACTTTTACAGTTGTAAAACTCTCAGGGAGGCAAGAACGCTCTTTGAAAGCAGTTTTATTCTGAAGAAGCTTCAGTCTAACAGATGGAATGTCACAAAAACGGCTGAAGAGCTTGAGATTGAGAGAAGCAACCTCCACAGAAAGATCAAGTCCCTGGGAATAGAAATTCCGACGTCATAAGGAAAGGATTCAAGGGTTCTCCACCACGGCGGATTCGCTGAGGCGAAAAGGATTCGAGGGTTCGAGTGTACAAATAAAGAAAAAACCAAAAATTTATTTTATCAGACTTTTTTATGTTTTATCTTGGTTATCAGTGTTTTTCACTTGAATCCTTCCCCCCTTCTTGCTTTCGCAAGAAAGCAGGGGGGCTCGACCCCTTTGAATCAACTCATTTAAACGCTTCCACACCCTCTCAGGATAAACCAGTCTTCAGTTAAGCGGTTTGATTGAAGTAAATTACCTAAGCCCTTTCCAGCTGGCAACATCCCTGTTATCCTTATCACCGCCTTCTGCACCGTCAGCTCCATATGAGTACAGATCGTAATCGCCGTGATCACCGGGTGATTTGTAAATGTACGGGTTGTCCCATGGATCATCAGGTATCTCTTCTTTCTTGAGATAGGGGCCGGCCCAGTTATCATCTCCTGAAGAACTCGATATCAGTGCCTCCAGCCCCTCGGATGAGCTGGGATAACGTCCCATATCAAGACGAAACGAATCAAGCGCGGTACCAAATAGCTCAATCTGGGAGTAGGCTGCGTTTGTTTTTGCCTTAGCAAGTTTATCAAAAAACTTGGGAGCGACAAGTGCGGCCAAAAGACCCAGTATAACCATAACCACCATAATTTCAATCAGGGTAAAACCTTTAACGTTCTTGATTAATTTACTTCTGCTTTTCATTATGCAATCTCCTTGTTTTCTTTATTATAATATTTATGCCCATATATATAAAGATAACTTCCAAAACTCCAATGCAATTACAACTTTTCAATGTCGGAGGGACAGGTTGTCAGATTTACTATTGATCGCCTTGTCCCCCTTTATTCTTTTTGAAGACAAAGAAGGGGGCCCTTTGTGCCTATGTGCCTTCCTGTCCCGTGGCGAAGTTTACCTGCCTTAGGCAGCGCCAGAAGCCCGTTGCTTCGCCCCGAGGCGAGCGACCAGGGTTTTACGGGATGTCACTTTGCCCCTGAGTAGTTAAATTATTTATTAATAAACTTATATAAGATATCGGCTTTTTCAGGGTCAAGTTTTCCAAGTATTCTATATTGATCAAGCGCCTTATCCTTTTTACCCTGAAGATAATAAACGGCGCCAAGACCAAAATAGGCCTCAGCAAAGTCTTTTTTAAACTTTATAGCATTCTTAAAAGACTCTATCGCCTCAGGATATCTTCCCTGCTTGTCATAAGCAACACCTAAACCGACATATGCTTCCGCACTGCCGGGCATGATCTTTAATGCCTCTTTAAACGACCCTGTCGAGTTTTGAACATCACCAAGCTTGTCATACGCATATCCCAGGGCCAGATACACTGAAGCAGTATCAGGACTGATACTTAACACCTTCCTGTAAGAGCGCACAGCTTCCCTGTATCGGCCCAATTTGTCATATGAATATCCCAGACCTAAATGAGCCGCTTCAAAATCAGGAACAATTTCTAAAGCTGACTTATATGCAATTGCTTCCTCCTGATAGCGGCCAAGTTTGTTATACGCGTGTGCTATCGCGATAAATGCAGCTACATTATCAGGGGCGATCCTCAAAACCTCTCTGAACGATTTCACCGACTCTTCGTACCTGCCCAGCTTGTCATAAGCATATCCCATAGTAAAATGGGCTTCTTTATCATCCGGATTAATCCTGATAGACTCTTTCATAGACTTTATTACATCCTCATATCTGCCAAGTTTGTCATATGCATATCCCTGCGTAAGATGCGCCTGAAGAAGGTTAGGGTTAATCTTTATGGCCTCTTCACAGATCTTTGCTGTTTCATCACACTTACCAAGCTTGTCATAGACATATCCCATGGCAAGATGGGCATCTAAATAATCAGGGTTGATCTTAAGCGCCTGTTTGAAGGCCCTGATTGCCTCTTTGTGCCTGTTAAGTCTTTCGTAAGCATACCCAAGGGAGAGAAAAGCATCAGCATATTCCGGTTTTATGCTCAGTCCAGTGTTAAGAGCCTCTATTTCATCTTCATATCTGCCAAGCTTATCATAGGCATATCCCAGGGCAAAATGTGCTTCTGCATAGTCAGGCCTAATTCTGACTGTTTCTTTACAGGTACTGACAGCTTCTTCATAATCTTTAGCCTGGAGATATAACATGCAATTTCTGAATAACCCTTCAGCTTTTTTACCAACATCAGCAGTGGATATATTCGGAAATATTACAGATAAGATCAGAAAGGTCACCAGGGAAAGTTTCAACTTTAAAGATATGGATTTCATAAGTATTAATTAACCGGATCGTATAGGAATTTCCATTTTTCTGACAGGATTAACAGGATACAGAAGATTTTTCTTCCTTTTTCTAACAGGATTAATATGATGAACAAGATTTTTTATTTTTATATTAATGTATCCTGAAGATCCAGTATATCCTGTCTAATTAATGTTTTCTTTCTTTTAATGTATCCTGTATATCTCGGTGCGAGTCGATTCCGACCTATCTAAAAAGTCACGCCGGAGGCGGTTAAGTTCAAAAGATTGGAAAATGTTAGAAATATATAAGCAAACACTATCACGGCATGTAATAAATTATAACAGATAATACTTTCTTATCTCAATTTAGAATCCTTTTTGATAACCGTTAAATATTAGCTCTTCCAGAAGATGTATGGTTATTCATGTCTAATAAGATGCAATCAATAAGGTTTGTCATTCCGGCCCTGCTCCCAAAATACGGGACATTCAAGCGAGGAAAGGCTCTGCGGGAATGACAGAATAAAAGAATAAGTAGTGAGAATCGCTCAATTTGGGTTAAAACAGATGTGCCCACCATATAAGGTGGGCACATCTTAAATCCATATCTAACTCTCTAAAATCAACTTAAATGTTTGCTGACCAGTTTGGTCATATCAAACATTGAAACCTGCTTTTTGCCGTTAAATACTTTCTTTAGATGTTCATTAGCGTTAATCATTCTTCTGTTAATGCTATCCTGAAGTCCGTGCTTCTTAATATACTTCCATAATTTTTTGACAACCTCTGTCCTCGGGATAGAGTTGCTTCCGACTATCTTTGCAAGTGCATCGCTAATCTGCATTGGTTTCATAAATGCAGGGTTCGGCTTTCTCTTCTTCTTTGCAACTTTCTTCTTTGCAACTTTCTTCTTTGCAACTTTCTTCTTTGCAACTTTCTTCTTTGCAACTTTCTTCTTTGCAGCGGCTTTTTTCTTGGCGGCCGTTTAGTTTCACCCCCTTTCTTCTCCCGTTATTATGGGAGTAATTGTTAGACTCTTCCTAATAGAAGTATCTTCTTTGTATTTAAAAGTTTCTTTAGCTGACGGTTGCCGAGTCTCTTCTTGGTTCTGTACTCGGATGAACTCATAATACTGTATTTGATTTTTCTACCGAAACGTTTTTCAATCTCCCCCAGAGTTTTATCAATATGGTTTGAATCACATACAATGAACAGATCCAGTGAGGGTAGATCATTATTTGCGGTGTAAGGTCCGTAAATGAAAGCTGTTCTGGCTTCTGATTCCTTCAGGACAGACTTTAAAGCTCCTGGCAGACCTAATGACTTGGATATCAATCCTTTTAATTCTGGAAAGAGTTTAGATCTGGTGTTGACGGAAAAATATTTGAGATTTCCTTCTCGCTCACTTTTTATAAGACCCATTTCTTCCAGCTTGTCAAGCTCCCTTTTAACACCTGATGGATTTTTATCCGCAAGTCTTGCGATCTCTCTTACATAAAATTTCTCTTCAGGACTGTTAAAAAGTAAAGAAATGATGCTAGCCCTGATTCCTGATGTGAAAAGTTTTTCTAACATATATATAAATGTATAACAAAAAAATGCTGTTGTCAAGTAAAAAATACAAAAAAGAAACAAAAAGATACTTTTTGTAAACAGTTTGTTTGTTGCAATAAAATGTATTTATGTTGACGAACTATACACAACTCAAGTTTTAAGGTTCAAAGGTTCAAAGGTTCAAAGGTTCAAAGGTTCAAAGGTTCAAAGGTTCAAAGGTTCACTGTTCAAGGTTCACTGTTCAAG
>CAXMSH010000087.1:0-5763 GCA_964195875.1 Thermodesulfovibrionia bacterium | reverse complement strand
TCAGATTATTTTGGTTCTCCGCCACATGAAAAATGTTGCGAGATCTCGCATGTGGCGGAAAGTCCTCTCTCGCCCACCATATTAAACACATGCCAGGTTTATTCTTTTCGGGATTTTGCAATCTTTGAATCCACTGGTTGCGGGAAACACCCAATATCGTACTCTCTAAGTATTGTTCCTATATGATATGTATGTTATTATTATGTGATCCATTACATTGACTTTTGGAGAAATTTAATATACATTTTAGCTTATGAACACAAAATTAGGGCAATTACTGATAGAAGGTAGTCTGATCACCGTAGAACAGTTAAATAATGCCCTTGAAGCACAGGGAAAAAACGGAGGCCGTCTAGGTACAACCCTCATTAATCTGGGCGTTATTAATGAGGAACAACTTATTAGTTTTCTCAGTAAACAGTATGATGCCCCGGCCATCAACCTCCAGGAATACGTTATTGACCCGTCAATTACCAAGTTTATTCCTCATGAAGTAGTATCAAAATATCACATATTCCCTGTTGCTAAAGTTGGTGCCACTTTGACAATCGCAATGGCGGATCCCTCAAACGTCTTTGCTATTGACGATGTAAAATTTATGACAGGCTACAATGTCGAACCTGTTGTTGCCTCAGAGGTTTCCATTAGCGAATCTATCGCCGAGCATTACGGGAGTTCCAACTCGCTTCAGACCGTAATGGACAGCCTGCATGGCAAGGATACAGATTCCATAGATTTCGTACATGAAGAAGAAGACAATATTGATATTGCAGATTTAAAGCAGGCTGTTGAGGAAGCACCTGTCGTTAAACTCGTAAATCTGATACTAAGTGAGGCTATTGACAGAGGCGGAAGTGATGTTCACATTGAACCATATGAAAAGACCTTCAGAGTACGTTACAGGATTGACGGTGTTCTTTATGATGTCATGCAGCCTCCTCCCAGATTGAGGGCCGCTCTTTCATCAAGAATTAAGATTATGGCGGAACTTGATATAGCCGAGAGACGCCTTCCGCAGGACGGAAGAATCAAGCTGAAAATAAGAGGAAAACCGGTTGACCTGCGTGTTTCGACGCTCCCTACACTTTTCGGTGAAAAGATCGTTATGAGAATTCTTGACAAAAGCAACCTTGAGCTTGACCTGACAAAACTCGGTTTTGAAGAGGGCGCTCTGGCACACTTTACCGAGGCTATAAATTCACCTTATGGGATGGTTCTTGTCACCGGTCCTACCGGAAGCGGTAAGACCACCTCCCTTTATTCAGCCCGTAGCACTATCAATAAGGTTGACGTCAACATAATGACTGTAGAAGACCCGGTTGAATACAATTTATTAGGTATTAATCAGGTACATGTTAAAGATGAGATAGGACTTTCCTTTGCTGCCGCGCTCAGGTCATTCCTGAGGCAGGACCCTGATATAGTAATGGTAGGTGAAATAAGAGACTTTGAGACAGCTGAAATCGCGGTTAAGGCTGCTCTGACCGGCCACCTTGTCCTCAGTACCCTGCATACAAACGATGCCCCCAGCACTATTTCAAGGCTTCTTAATATGGGAGTTGAACCATTCCTTGTCTCTGCGTCTGTACTGCTCATTCTGGCCCAGAGACTCTGCAGAAAAATCTGCATGAAGTGCAAGGAAGAAGTAAATATCCCTGTTCCTGCCCTTGTAAAGATAGGCTTACCTGAAGAGGAGGCGGGCAACATCCAGTGTTTCAAAGGCAAGGGATGTTCAGCATGCAATGATACGGGCTACAAGGGAAGGATAGCTCTTTATGAGGTAATGCCTATTTCTGATGAGATAAGAGAGCTGATCCTTGAAGGTGCGTCCTCTTCTGAAATAAAGAGTTCGGCAATCAGGCTTGGCATGAAAACACTGCGAATGAGCGGGCTTACAAAGTTAATGGATGGTGTTACAACTATGGAAGAAGTCTTAAGGGTTACATTTGGAGATTAATTCAGTCTGCAGGCTTTTACCTGCATAAATCTGCAATGTATATTCCAGATTGATTATATCAATAAAATAATATAGAGTTAATAATGGTATCTTTACACGATTTATTAAAATTACTGATTGACAAAGGAGCTTCTGACCTCCACATAAGTACTGGTTCACCACCCCGTGTCAGAATCGACGGCAAACTGCGTCCAACTGATAACCCTCCCCTAACTCCTGCCGAAACAAAAGCAATCTGTTACAGCGTTCTCACGGACGCTCAGAAACATAAATTTGAAGAGCAAAATGAACTGGACCTGTCATTCGGACTGAAGGGGCTAAGCCGGTTCAGGGCCAATATCTTCATGCAGCGGGGAGCCGTCGCTGCGGCATTCAGGACTATCCCCTTTGATATAAAATCTTTTGATGAACTGGGCTTGCCTGATATAATAAAGACATTTCCCAAAAAACCAAGAGGGCTGATACTCGTAACCGGACCTACCGGAAGCGGAAAATCTACTACCCTTGCAACTATTATCGATACGATCAACAGAGAACGTGATGAACACATAATTACGATAGAGGACCCGGTTGAATATCTGCACACTCACCGGAGATGCCTTGTAAACCAGAGAGAGGTTAATTCGGACACAAAATCTTTTAAGGATGCTCTACGTTATGTTCTGAGACAGGACCCTGATATTGTCCTGATAGGTGAAATGAGAGATCTTGAAACTATGGAAGCCGCGCTTACCGTGTCGGAGACCGGTCACCTTACTTTTGCTACTCTGCATACAAACACGGCCGTTCAGAGCATTAATAGAATTATCGACGTCTTCCCTTCATTTCAACAGGAACAGGTAAGGGTCCAGCTCTCATTTGTTCTGGAAGGGATCATTTCCCAGCAGCTCATTCCAAAAAAATCAGGTATTGGGAGATCCCTGGCCATAGAAATATTGATCCCCACCCCTGCGATCAGAAACCTTATAAGGGAAGAAAAGATACATCAGTTGTATTCCAATATGCAGGCAGGTCAGGCAAAGATGGGGATGCAGACCATGAACCAGTCTCTATATCAGCTTTACCTTAAAGGCGATTTATCTTACGAGACCGTTATCAGCAAAACATCCAATCCTGATGAACTTATTAACATGATAAACGCTTCCGATACATCAAAGAAAGGAAGAAGAAATGCCTAAAGAATTTAAATGGGCAGGGAAAAGCCCGAAGGGAGCTACCGTAACAGGTGAATTAACCGCCAACTCATCGGATGAAGTAAAATCGCAATTACGAAAACAGGGCATAACACCCACAAATATAAAAGAAAAGGCTAAACCAGCTTTTAGCGGTCTCTTTATCAAGACAAAGGTTTCCGATAAGGATCTCGTAATCTTTTCAAAACAGTTCTCAACCATGATCGATGCCGGATTACCTCTTGTCCAGGCATTGGACATTCTTTCCCAGCAGAGCGAAAACCAAACGCTCGCAAGAGCCTCCGCGGACATAAAGGTTGACGTTGAAGGTGGTTCAACCTATGCGGACGCCTTAAGAAAATTCCCCAAGATATTTAACGATCTCTACTGTAACATGGTCACGGCCGGTGAATCAGGCGGTACCCTGGATATAATACTTGTCCGTGTAGCGGACTACATAGAAAAGTCCATGAAGCTTAAAAAGAAGATAAAGGGTGCTTTAATCTACCCTGCAGTCATAGTTACCGTAGCAGTTTCGGTTATCGCCGTTATTATGATATTCGTTATTCCAACCTTTTCCAAGATGTTTGTAGTATTTGGGGGGACTCTCCCTCTCCCAACCAGGATAGTTTTGGGAATGAGTGACTTTTTGACAGGTCCGGGCGGTATTATATTAGGGATAAGTATAATTTCATTCTTTGTCTTTATTGTTCAGATCAGGAAGACGAAAAAAGGCCGAAAGATTACAGACTCAATAGCACTCAAACTCCCGGTTATAGGAATCCTGATCAGGAAAGTATCCATAGCAAAATTCACAAGAACCCTTGGCACACTCATAAGCAGCGGTGTCCCCATACTAGACGGTCTGAATATCACCGCCAAGACTGCCGGCAATGTAATAATTGAAGAGGCTGTTATGAAGGTACGACAGGGGGTTTCCGAGGGACAGACCATAGCAGAACCATTGTCTCTGTCAAAAGTCTTCCCTCCCATGGTTACACAGATGATAGCGGTAGGAGAAACTACCGGCGCCCTGGATAATATGCTCGGCAAAATCGCTGACTTTTATGATGATGAAGTTGACGACGCTACAAACAACCTTACCGCTTTGATGGAACCTATGCTTATGGTCTTTCTTGGTGTTGTCATAGGTTTTATAGTTATTGCTATGTATATGCCTATATTTAAGCTTATTACCCTTATCAAGTGATCACGTTACAGAATACGGGCTATACTCTGTCATCTGCAAAAACATTCTTCTTCTTCTTCTGCATTCAATATTAATATGCGCAATGTACTATATAAGAGACTGCGTGCCTACATATTTATAAGGACCCTTATAGTCTCTATCCTGCTCGGTACGTTCTATATCTTTAAGGTTGAGTACAGTAAACTCTTTTACCCTGTTGCTTTCGGTTATTTTGTCGCCTTTTTATATTTATTAACGATAATATATGTTTTATTACTCAGGTGGATAAAACCCGGTAAACAACTTAACAGCTTTGCGTATACACAGATAATAATAGATATCATCGCCGGAACCTGTCTCATCTTCCTGACCGGCGGAATAGCAAGCTGGTTCTCTTTCCTCTTCCTGTTAAATGTTATTTCAGGAAGTATTATGCTCAACAGACGAGCCTGCTTTATTTTCGCGATACTTTCCAGTTTACTTTACGGACTTCTTTTGAATCTCCAGCTTTACAATATAATTCCTGTCACGACTTTACACATCTATGACGAGACTGAGTATTTCTATAATATCTTTGCCAATACTACCGCCTTATTTGTTGTTTCATTCCTGAGCGGATATCTCTCAAAGAAGTTACATGAAACAACTGAAGACCTTAATGAAAAAAATATTATTTTAAGCGACTTGAGGGCAATAAGCAGGGATATAATTGAAAGTATTCCCAGCGGAATCCTTACATCCAGCCTTGATAATAGAATTATAACTTTCAATACCGCAGCCCAGAAAATAATGAAGTACAATGAAGGTAACGTTATCGGCAAGACCCCTGTGGATATCTTCCCTTTTCTTTCTGATTCATTACCCCTGGAGAGAGTAGAGGGAGAAGTGTTACGAAACGGCAAAAATATTATTATAGGCATAAAATTCTCAGCCCTTAAGAACAGCACTGGTGAGTCGACCGGGATGATCGGGATTTTTCAGGACCTGACCAGTCTAAAGGCCCTGGAGGAGGAGGTCAAACAGAGGGAGAAATGGGCATCCATCGGCGAACTCTCCGCCCTTATCGCTCATGAACTCAGAAATCCGCTTGCCGCCCTTAAGGCCTCAATTGAGATGCTGCATGAAAAAAGCTCTTCAGGAGAGCATGCCGATCAACTTATGAAGATAGCCGTTGCAGAGATGGACAGACTGAACGTAATCGTTACAGACTTTTTGTTATACGCAAAACCTATACAGCAGAATAAAAAGCCATTTGACCTTCACCAGTCCTTAAAAGATATAATATTACTTTTACAGAGTTCTACGGATGATCAAAAGAATATCGAAATAAGTTCAAATCTGCCCGGCAAGATATTCATTGAAGGTGATGCAAGACAATTACAGCAGGTATTCTGGAACCTCGGCATAAATGCTGTTCACGCCATTTCGGAGAGCGGGACAGTAAG
>CAXMSH010000086.1:0-5810 GCA_964195875.1 Thermodesulfovibrionia bacterium | reverse complement strand
GATCGACCGTTTCGTTCTCAATCTCTTCTACAATAGTTTCAAGCTCCTGGATCGCCTCTTTATAACCCGGTGTTTTATTCACAATGCCTCCCATTAATCTAAACTAACTTGTATTGTTCGTCATTCCGGCTTGTCCGGAATCGTTCCTGCAATTTGACTCCCGACCCTCCAAAAAAACGGCGGGCAGGCAAGCGGGAGTGACAAAAGTTCTGGATTCGAAATGACAAACCTTATTGATAGCATCATATTTCACATTTTTTCCCATAAAGTTCCCGGAAGAATCAATAGTATTAATCAATTTTCACTATTATCAGGACAAACGCCTTCAACGATACTCTTCACCTTACCGTCATACAGAAGAGTACTTATTTTATCATCACTCTTCAATCCTGATACAGACTTTAAAGACTTGCCGTCCTTCATCGTAATGCTGTATCCCCTTTTAAGGACATTCCTCGGATCAAGGTGATAGAGGTTGCTATCCCTTGACTCAAGCCTCACAGTCTCCTTAAGGATCCGTCCACGGGAGACTGTAATAAGCCTTAAGAGAAGAGCGTCAATAATGTTCTTCTGACCGATTATATCCTTTGATACCAGGGCCTTTATCTTTGAGGAAGACTCAGCGAGATACCTCATGTTTATTTCTGTAAGTTTACTTGAATAAGCCAGCCCCCTGATTAAAGAATTCAACTTCTGCAGTTTCATCTGCAGATCATCTCCTGCAGCACCCTGGAAAGTCTTCGCAAGAAATGATAACCTCTCTCTCAAATCAAATGTCAGCCTGGCTGTACCACGAACGAGTCTGTTAGCCAGATTTTCGACAGCATCCTCAAAGTCCCTTACCCTTGTAATAATCAGGTCTGCTGCCGCTGTAGGGGTCTTTGCCATCATGTTCGAAACCTCATCAAGCACCGTAATATCTCTCAAATGTCCAATCCCGGATATAACAGGGACATGCAGAGACGCTACCGCCTTCCCTATCTCGTAGCTGTCAAAACAGTGAAGATCAGCCTTGCCTCCTCCCCCTCTGACGATAACTACAACGTCAAGAAGCGATGAGTCATTAATACACCTTTTTATTGCTTGTACAATCGATGCTTCAGCTTTATCACCCTGCATAACCGCCTCATAAAGTCTGCAGGAAAAACTGAAATTGTAGGGGTTGTTTATCAGGTGACTAACCAGGTCCTCATAACCTGCGGCGGTAGAAGATGAGATTATCCCGATCCTCTGAGGGACAAGGGGGAATTCAAGAGACATATTCCTGTCCTTAAGACCCTCTCTTGAAAGCCTCTCCAGCACCTCCTTCCTTTTTGCGGATAGTACACCCAAAGTATAGGAGGGATCAATATTAATAATTTCAAGACTGAGACCGTACCTCTCATGGAATCTGACAGATGCCTCAAAGAGTATCCTGATCCCCTTCGCAAGGTCCATGCCAGTGGCACTTTTGAATTCAGCGGATACCGTACCTAACCTTGAGGCCCAGACCACAGCCCTCATCTCCGCCCTGATAGAGTCTTCATACTTATCTACAAGTGTCATATAACAGTGCCGCTTGATATCAAGCGACGCTATCTCAGCGGTTACCAGAAATGTACGCGGAAATGAGGTATCAATAAGTGACCTGATCTGCTGATTAAGTTCATATAAAGATAATGTCCTGAACATTATAATCCTCTAAAAAGTTTCGAGCCTAAACCGTACCATATTCTAACAGATCAAAGGGAATTCAGGATTTCTGAAGAGATAAATATGTCTGCTGACCTGATTAATTGTGCTATAATTAATTCTTTAACCACAGTAAGCTGCGAGGCATCACGTCATACCCGTGCTTAAGGCACCTACTGTTGATGAAAACGGGTATCAAGGAGCAAACAGTCTGGATTCCCGATCCCCGTCTACAACATACGGGGACGGTCGGGAATGACAGACAAAAAAGCAGTTCATTAACCCGATGCATAGTATCGAAATTCTTTTGATTAACTGAGATCTCATCAAACACAAACCTTTTAAGGGGGGGGGGGAAATGTCAAAAGATAAAGGCATCAATGTGCTCATGTCAGAGCAGAGGACCTTTCCGCCATCTTCAGAATTCAGCAGACACGCGCATATCGGTTCGATGGAAGCATACGAGCAACTCTACAAAAGATCTATTGATGATCCTGAGGGATTCTGGGGTGAAATGGCCGAGAAGCATATCACATGGTTCAGAACATGGGACAGTGTCCTTGAATATGACTTTAATAAACCTGAGATCAAGTGGTTCTCCGGCGGTCAGCTCAACGCCTCCTACAACTGCCTTGACAGGCATCTAAAGACCCCTTTAAGAAACAAGGCGGCGATTATCTGGGAAGCTGATGACGGTTCCTACAGAACATTCACGTATCAACAGCTCTATTATGAAGTAAACCGGTTCGCTAATGTCCTGAAGAAGCACGGGGTCGGCAAGGGAGACAGGGTAGCCATTTACCTGCCCATGTTACCGGAGCTGACCATATCCATGCTCGCATGCGCCAGGATAGGTGCAATCCACAGCATCGTATTCGGGGGCTTCAGTGCACAGGCCCTTCAGAGCAGAATTCAGGACTGCGGGGCAAAGCTCCTGATTACCGCGGACCACGGGGTACGGGGCGGAAAACTGGTCCCCCTGAAAGCGAACGCCGACCTTGCGATGAATGAGTGCCCTACTGTTGAAAAAGCGATAATCGTCAGGAGAGCTGAAGGCGCTGTTATGCATCAGGACAGGGACCACTGGTGGCATGAAGAGATGAGCTCAAAGGATATCTCAAACTACTGTGAGCCTGAAATAATGGACTCGGAAGACCCTCTCTTTATTCTCTACACCTCAGGTTCGACCGGGAAGCCGAAGGGCGTGCTTCATACTACAGGCGGGTACATGCTTTATACCAACCTCACCTTTAAATGGATATTCGACTATCATGATGAAGATATCTATTTCTGCACCGCGGATATCGGCTGGGTGACGGGCCACAGCTATATTGTTTATGGACCCCTTTCCGCGGGCGCAACGAGTATGATGTTTGAGGGGGTCCCGACCTACCCGGATGCCGGAAGGTTCTGGGAAATCTGTGATAAGCACCGGGTAAACACCATATATACCGCCCCTACCGTAATCAGGGCGCTGATGAAGGAAGGTGAAGATTGGGTGAACAGATACGACCTCTCTTCACTCAGGTTATTAGGTTCAGTCGGAGAACCGATAAACCCGGAAGCGTGGATGTGGTACCACACGCACGTCGGTAAGGGTAAACTCCCGATTGTCGACACCTGGTGGCAGACCGAGACCGGCGGTATTCTCATAACACCCCTTCCCGGAGCGATGACTTTGAAGCCCGGCTCGGCCAACAGACCGTTCTTTGGTGTAGTTCCCAAAATAGTCAAAGACGACGGCTCACCCGTTGGCGTTAATGAAGGAGGTTACCTGCTTATTGAAAAACCTTGGCCGGGCATGATCAGGGGGACATTCGGCGATCCTGATAACAAGCGCATGAAAGAGGTCTACTTCTCTCAGTTTCCGGGCAATTACCTCTCAGGCGATGGGGCAAGGATAGATGAAGACGGCGATTTCTGGCTCATGGGCAGGATCGATGACGTCATCAACATATCAGGACACCGTCTGGGAACCGCTGAGGTCGAGTCAGCGCTCGTCAGTCATGAGTCGGTTGCAGAGGCAGCAGTCGTGGGCTTCCCTCATGAAATTAAAGGGGAGGGAATTTACGCCTTTGTTACCTTAATAGAAGGCCGTCAACCATCTGAAGAACTCAAGAAAGAATTAGCCGGTCATATCAGGACGGTAATCGGCCCTATCGCTAAACCGGACAAGATGCAGTTTTCGCCCGGACTGCCGAAGACGAGAAGCGGAAAGATCATGCGAAGGATTCTCAGGAAGATCGCGGGAGGAGCGATAGATGATCTCGGTGACACATCAACACTTGCGGATCCGTCTGTCGTTGATAATCTCGTGGAAAACAGACTTTAGACCATGAAATATGCGGACAACTGCATCCTGAAGAAGAGCGGGACGATCCTTGTCATCGTAGACATACAGGAGAAGCTTGCGTCCGTTATGAATAAAAGGGAACAGGTTGTCCGAAACTGTCTGCATCTTATCCAGGCCGCAAAACTCCTCAGTATCCCCGTTATCCTTACCGAGCAGTATCCAAAGGGGCTTGGCCCCACTGTAAGTGAAATAAAGGACTCGCTCCCTTCACATGAACCCTTCACAAAGATTGCATTTGACTGCTGTAGTGAAGAGGGTTTTTCGGAGATGATAACCTCTTCACATAAAAAACAGGTGCTTCTTTTTGGGATGGAGACACACATCTGCGTTCTCCAGACATGCCTGGGTCTCCTGAAGAAAGGGTTTGCGGTGCATGTAGTGGGCGATGCCGTATGTTCCCGGAAGAAGGCTGACTTCAGGACAGGGATAGAAATGATGAGAAGCGCCGGCGCGGTCATAACAGGCACGGAAACAGCGCTTTTTCAGCTCCTGGAGAAAGCCGGAACAGATGAATTCAGGGAAATTTCAAAGAGAATAAAATAAGGCATCTTCTGCCGATAGCTTATTGCCTTCAGTTTTTAGCCTCCAGCCTTCAGTTTCCAGCCTTCAGCTTTCAGTTTGAACACCGTGAAACTGAAAGCTATATCTTTGACTTATTTCTTCCCCTTTGTGCCCCTGCCTGCCGGCCCGCTTCGCCGAGGCGAGCAGGCAGGTTTGCAACTTTGTGCCTTTATTGCTTTCAACTTTTTACTTATAGCTATTTCACAGTTTCACTCTGCAAATACTTATAGAAATCCCCCTTGGTAGAGAGTATTAGCCAGTCCTTGTCCGAAAATGTTGTCTTATAGGTCTCCATGGTCTTTATAAAACTGTAAAAGTCCCGTGAATCGCTGTTCTGGTTGTATGCCTCGGCATAAATCATTGCAGCCTCGGCATCGGCCTCTCCAATGATCTCCTGAGCAGTCTTATACGCCTCGGACTGTATCTTCTTTAAATCACGCTCCATATTACCAAGGATCTTGGATGCCTCCCCCTGCCCTTCGGAACGGAATTTGTCAGCCTTCCTTTTACGCTCTGTTATCATCCTCTCGAATATCTTCTGCTGGACATCATCAACGTAATTAATACGTTTCAATCTCAGGTCAAGGAGTTCAATCCCGAGTTCCTGTACACGCTCAGACGCGGCTTCTATAATGGAACGGGTTATCTTCTCCCTGCCGACACTAATATGGGCAAGGGTCTGTGCCGTTTCTTCAGAAACATCCTCGCTTGCCTGAACTATTCGGTTTGTTGCCCGGACAACCTCGACCAGAAGGTGTTTGGCAATGGCGTTTCTTGTCTCACCATCAAGGATATCATCCAGCCTCGATAGAGCGTTACGTTCGTTCGTGAGACGCTGGAAGAAGAGGAGCGGGTCATTTATGCGCCATCTTGCGTACGTATCTACCCAGATAAACCTCTTGTCTTTGGTAGGTATCTGGTTAGGATCACCATCCCATTCAAGAAACCGTTTATCAAAAAAGTTGGCCTTCTGAACAATCGGGATCTTAAAATGGATCCCCGGGTCAAAGACAGGCTCACCTATCGGTTTCCCGAACTGCGTCAGGATAACCTGCTCGGTCTCCCTGACAACATATGCAGATGAAACAGTTATCGATAAAAGGATCAGAACAACCAGCGCTATACCTATGTACCTTGAATTAATCATTTTTTTACCCCTCCACTGTCAAGCTGAAAAAGCGGCAATATGCCTGTTGCCTCCTCATCGGTGATCAGTTTTCTTCCA
>CAXMSH010000085.1:0-5818 GCA_964195875.1 Thermodesulfovibrionia bacterium | reverse complement strand
GCGATGGGCTGTAATAAGGATGAATGCAAATCGGGCATGTATCCTTTAACCAAAGAACTCGAAGCATGGCTTAAAAAGGAACTGGGTCTCTCCTGACCAGCTGAAAACAGTGACGGGTAATAGGTATTGGCTTTTCACCGTTCACTGGTTATGGAGTTGTTTATTGCCCCAAAGCCCTCAGCTCTATGCCCTTTAACCCTCTTCATTATTAATGTTGTAGCTCACCTTTATATCAATGTCACTGCGTAATGAGTGATAGACAGAGCAGTACTTTTCCTGTGACAGAGAGATGGCCCTGTCGAGTTTCTTCGGTGTAGCCCCTTTTCCCGTAATATTTATGACCATATCGATGGATCGGTAATACTGCGGCGGATCAAGGTTCCTTTCGCCTGAAAAATCAATCTTGAAACTGCTTATTTCAACCCTCATCTTCTGCAGAAAAGAGAAGACGTCGATCGCCATGCATCCTGCAAGACTCATCAGGAGCGTTTCGGTAGGAGAACACCCCCACTGCATGCGTGCGTCAAACTCAACCTCGTATCCCATCTGGGTCCTTGCGTTGAATATCAGGTCCTTCTCCCACTCCAGCGAACCTTTATTTTTCGGCAGTATCTTCACTTTGTATCCGGTAAGTGACTCTTTCAGTGATTCGTCGGTATGCTCCTCCATGATTCAAACCTCCCGTTGGTATTATTTTCCTGTAGATTCTCTTATCCATTTGATGTAATCTTCTGATCCCAGTGAGATGGGAAGGGCGATTATCTCAGGCACGTCATAGCTGTGAAGCTTCTTGACTTCAACTGTCAAAGGATCAAATAATTCTCTCCTGGTCTTTATTATCATAAGTACTTCCGAATCGTCCTCAAGTTTGTCCTGCCATCTGTAGATTGATCTTATATTATTGATAATATTCACACAGGCGGCGAGCCTTGCCTCAACCAGCGCCTTTGCAATTCCGGCCGCCTCATCCTCATTGGGCGCGGTCACATAGACTACTATTTCGTCTCTATTAGGAACTACGTCAGACATAGATTTTATTTTGCAGAGTGGTGATAAAAAATGCAAATCATGTTTATTGAAAGAATTCCTCGAAGCGCTACTTCTAGGTCAATGATCTATTCCTTTGTCTGTCATTCCCCCGATAAATCGGGGCAGGCCTCCATGCCTATTTTGTCATTCCGCACTTGATGCGGAATCCAGGGTTTCCTGTTAAGCTTGTCCCAGCAGGCATTAAGCAGGGAACGGGTATGACGTCATTGATATTTTGATACCTCACAGTTTCGCTTAGAAGCGCCTACTTCTGGCTGCTGCGAGGCAGGCCATTTCTAGACACTCTATTTGAGGACACGTTCACCGATAAATTTAATGCCTATCGCGCCAACCGGAGCGGTTAGAATAATAGAGAGGACGGCTACAGCAAGGATAATTTCACCGGACACAACTCCTGCTGCTAAAGGGACTGCCCCTATAGCCGCCTGAACGGTAGCTTTCGGGATATATGCCACAACGCAGAACATCTTCTCGTTGAAATTCAGATCGGCTCCCATTACAGAGATATACGTGCCGATACTTCTGAAGATTAAGCCGATAAGTATTACAAGCGCTCCGGCAAGGCCCGCATCCCATGCAACGTTAATATCTACCTGCGCGCCGACCAGAACAAATAGGAGGATCTCCGCAAATATCCAGACCTTGCCGAGTTTCTTCGAAATTATGTGAGCCATCGGCTCGGATTTCTCCAGTATGATGAACCCGATAGTCATAACCCCGATGAGAGCCGAGATATGAATAGTGCTCTGGATAACGCCTTCAAACCACACAAGAATAATAGATATTCCTATCAGGATAAGGCTTTTTTTAGTGGCACGTGGTCTGTACTTTACAAAAACTCTGTATACGATAAGCCCGGATATAATCCCTGTCAGGATTCCGAGAATTATTGAGAAAGGTATCTGAAGCAGACTCAATACGATGCTTGTTGTGCCTCCGGCATATATTCCAAGAAGAACAGAGAATATGACTATTACAAAAACATCGTCAATAGCCGATGCCGCGAGAATGAGAGTCGGGATCCCTTTGTCGTTTCCCCTGCCGCGTTCTATAAAGTTGACCATAAAGGGAACAACAACTGCCGGGGAGACTGCGGCAACAATGGAGCCCAGGATCGCGGCATCAAGAAATGATATGCCCAATAGCATCTTCGCGGCAAACATGACAGCGATCCCTTCGAAGATTGCCGGTATACAGCTCATGGTGATTGCCGTCTTGCCGACTCTGTTTAAAGTGTCACGTTTTGTCTCAAGCCCTGCCCTCAGCAGGATAACAACCAAAGCGATCATCCTGAAGTCGGCCGAGACACGCAGGAGTTCAGGTTTTATAAGATCAAACACATGAGGCCCGAAGAGTATTCCGACCATAAGCATGCCTATGAGGCCCGGCAGTCTCATTCGTGTAAAGAGATAATCCGCCGCAAGACCGAAAAGAATGATCAATGCCAGACTTAAAGCCATTTAATTTCTCTCCTCATTTGGCGCTCCCGCAAATTGGCGGCAACAGTTTTTATCTTTATATATCACTGCGGTTTTGAAAAAGGCCCGGATACTTTATTTATGTATGTTAGACTTTGTGTCATATGTTCTGTATAATACTTCATATAATCAAACTGCAAGCTTTAACCTCTTTGATTAAGAGAAATTAACAGTTGTTGGCTCGGGCTGTCAATTAATATATTTACAATTAAATTTACTATTGACAAAAAAATAAATCTGTTTTACTATTTGGTTGTAGGCACTTCACTTTTTATCCCGTTTCATATTAAAAGGCTAAGACCTCCGGAAAAGTTTATTTTTCAAAATATGTATCCCACTAACTGAGATAAAGTAAAATTATTTCAAGAAGAAGTCTATATATCATCAGAAACCGCATATTGAATTAAATACTGATTTCGAAATATTAAATCCTATACTGTTTCAAAATTCAAGATTCCAATGTTCAGGATATAATTATATGATCATCTTTGCCTGATGTTTTGATGGTCTGTATACTGGTCGTCAGGATTTAGTCTGTTACTCGTAGAGTGTTTAATATTAAATACAATTAAGATAAGATGCACTCGTGAAAAGTAATGTGATGGCTAAGTAAAACTTTCTATATACAAGGCGTAGTGTATTTTTAAAGTAGCGACTATACTTATAGTATGTCGAGGATTTCAAAATGTGCTGCAACGCAGTAGATCGGACTTTTTACGACGCCATCAATTTTAGGTTTTAAGATATTATCATGGGGTGTTATGCTTTTCACTCTAATCACTTTTTATAAATAACATCCTCTCAGTCAACTATAAGAAAGGAGGTGCAGATGGCTCTGGTCAAGGTAAACGCTATAGTAGAGTATGTCGCATTTAAACTGAAGCCAGTACTGGAAGAAGCTGTAACAAAAATCGCTCCCGGCATTCAGTTTGATAAGGATGAATTATGGAAAGAGTTTTTGAGAATCGTCAACAGAAAGTGTTCCGTATGGGCGAAGGTGCCGGATACATACATCAAAAAGTAGAATGAGAATGGGTCAGGCTTTTTTCTGTATTATGTCTGCGAAACCGGGGGATTACAATAAATTAATTAATTAACTTGATTTAATTTACTGTATCGCTATAATTGTGAATATATGTTTTTTAGAGAATTGAGCAAAATATTTTCAGGGAAGTCACTAAATGGAGAGAAGACCTAACAAGAGAAAAACCATACGCTTAAACGCCGAAAGCATCACAGGTGATACAAATTTTTCGGTATTCATAGAAAATGTATCCGAAAGCGGGATTTCCATGATAACTGCCCCTTCAAATATCCCGAAAGACTTTACCCAGAATCAAACGATTAACCTTAAACTTAAACTCTCTGCCGAAGAAATACTGGGTCTCAGGTGTAAGGTAATCTGGTCACATCGGGCCGCTCCCCGCAGTTTAGACTTCAGTGTCGGCCTGGAAATTATTGAGCCGCCTGATGAGTATATCAATTTTGTCAGAAGCCTGCATTAAGTAGTTCTCTGGTGAGGTCAGGGTTTAAAACCAATGGGTTCTGAATCAAAAACAGATAAAATATTAATCAGGGGAACCAACTGGATTGGGGACGCGGTTATGACGCTCCCTGCAATCAGGGCGGTGCGTCAAACCCTGCCGGATGCTCACATAACGCTCCTTGTAAAACCATGGGTATCAGGCATCTTCAAGGGAAACCCTGATATCGATGAGATAATGCTCTACAGTGACGAGTACAAAGGCATTGTCGGTAAGCTGAAGCTTTCCTGGATGATAAGGCGGAAGAAGTTTGAAACCGCCATACTCTTTCAAAACGCTTTTGACGCGGCGCTGATCACATGGCTCGCCCGGATCCCTGAGAGGATTGGGTACCTTAAGGACATGCGCGGACGACTGCTTACAAACGCGGTCCCTGTGGATAAGTATACAGAAGGCCGTCATCAGATCTATTACTATCTTGACCTCGTAAAATCGATCGGTATAAAGACGGAAGACACTCACCCTCACATATATATAAGTGACATGGAAAGGGAAGACGCAAGATCGATTTTGAATCTATCACCCGTTACCCGCCTGCCCCGTAGTGATGTTTATCCGCCTCTGGCGGCGCCGAAGGCCCGTTGCTTCGCCCCGAGGCGAGCGACCAGGGCTATACGGGGTCACACGTCACCTCTTATCGGCATTAATCCAGGAGCTACTTACGGCTCAGCCAAGAGGTGGCCGGCAAAGAACTTTGCTTGTCTGATAGATATGATAACCTCAGAATTGAATGGGCGGGTTGTTTTGTTTGGCGGGAGATCAGAGATAGCCATGGCAAATGAGATAATTCAGGAAACACAAAACCCTTCGCCTGTTCTCAATGTCGCCGGAAAGACCGACCTCAGGGAACTCGCCGCGCTTATCTCTGAATGCAGCGCATTTATTACCAATGATTCAGGTCCAATGCATATGGCTTACGCCCTTAACGTACCGACAGTGGCCATCTTCGGATCAACTGACAGTACGGCAACGGGTCCTGTGGGAGAGGGCCATAAGGTCATAACAAAGAATATCCCCTGCTCCCCGTGCTTGAAGAGAGAGTGCCCGGAGGGTCACCTCAGATGCATGACCGGGATAACTCCAGATGAGGTCTTATCGGTCCTTAAGGAGATAGTCCCGGGAGAGAGAGCGGTATTTCTTGATAAGGACGGGACCCTTATCAAAGACATGAACTACCTTAACAGCTTTGAGAAACTGGAGATACTGCCGGGGGTAAAGGAAGGCCTTAAAAAGCTTAAGAAGGCTGGCTTCAAACTGATAGGAATAACAAACCAGTCAGGGATCGCAAGGGGACTGGTTGATGAAAGTTTCGTCCTTGAGTCCAACTCTTACCTTCAACAGGAACTGGGTATCGATGATTTTTTTTACTGCCCGCACCATCCTGATGAGAAATGCCGGTGCAGAAAACCGGAACCCATGCTCCTTAAAAAAGCGGGGCTGAGGCATAGGATTAACCTGAGGGCATCTTATATGATCGGGGACATGGAATCGGACGTGCTTATGGCTAAAAGGGGCGGGGCAAAGGGGATATTATTATCTGCAGCCGTCCAGCCTGAGATCACAAGCGCCTCTCACATCGCAAAAAACATGGATGATGCGGTGGAGTGGATACTGCAGAAAGATCAAAAATAAGACGAATAAAGACTTTTGCAAGAGGCTCATAATACATGCTGTTTTTAACTTGATAATTACCTGTAGTCTCGCTTAGAAGCGCCTACCTTTGGCCCCCACCGCTTTCATTGTACC
>CAXMSH010000084.1:5584-5848 GCA_964195875.1 Thermodesulfovibrionia bacterium | reverse complement strand
TGGCAGACTGACGGCGGAAACAGTGTAATCGCTGATGAAGTCGCTTGCGTAACGCTGAACGGCTGTGCTGAGTATGTGCTTACATTTTTTATCTGCAGACTCCATCACTTCGTCCTCTATGCGCTTTGCTACCTTAGCGGCGTCATACCTTGACTCGTCCTCAACCTTCATAAGGAGTTCTTTTTTTGCGTCCTCCGTACTGAGATTAGATATGCGTTCAAGTAAAGCAGTCTGTTCCTTTATAATATCCTGGGATTTGAGATT
>CAXMSH010000084.1:0-5574 GCA_964195875.1 Thermodesulfovibrionia bacterium | reverse complement strand
TTCGTTGATCTCCTTTTCGTTTTTGCTCAGTTCTTTTTCTCTTTTATTAAAGTCGGACTCTTTTTTATCAATCTGAACCAGTTTTTTATCAAATATCTCTTCTCTCTGCCGCAGTCTTTTCTCGAGCTGGTTTAGATCCGATTGTTTCTCTTTCAGTTCCTTATCAGCTTCTGTCTTGTACTGGAGGTTAAGGGACTTGGCCTCCAGAAGGGTCTCTTTCTTTAATGTGACAACTTCTTTCTCCGCGTCTGCAATGAGCTTCCGGGCTTCCTCTTTTGCGTTAAATACTTTTTTTCTGGAACCTGACTTAAAATATAAAGCTGATAGGACAAAACCAATGACAGATCCGGCAACAAGGAAAAGAGAGAAATACAGAGTGTAGCTTGTCATTATTTGTTCCTCCTTTTATTTAATTGGGCTTTAAGAGTCTTCTCATAACCTTCATCAGACGGCAGAAAGAATGTCTTATTTTGCCCTGTATATTCCTGAGATACAAAATGTTCTTTGTAATCATGTGGATATTTATACCCTGTCCCTGACCCGAGACGTTCTGCCCCCCGGTAACCTGTACTCCTGAGATGAGAGGGGACCTGTTGAAGCCTTTCTTCCCTGACACTTGAGAGGGCGTTTTCAATGCCTTTATAAGAGGCGTTGCTTTTTGGCGCCATCGCTATATAGAGCGCGGCCTGTGCCAGCATAATGCGCCCCTCGGGCATGCCGATAGATTCGATAGCCTTCATGGCTGATACAGCAACCTGCAGTGCCCCCGGGTCCGCGTTCCCGACATCTTCAGACGAACATATAACGATCCTCCTTGCAATGTAAAGCGGGTCTTCACCTGACTCTATCATTTTTGCAAGCCAATAGAGGGTTGCATCGGGATCACTGCCTCTCATGCTCTTGATAAACGCGGAGATGGTATCATAGTGTTCGTCTTCGCTGTAGTATAGAGACTTCTTCTGGAGGACCTCTTTTGCGAGATGGATATCATAAGAGGAGCGATCTGACCCCATAATTATATGGCACCCCAGTTCGAGGGTATTCAGGGCCCTTCTTGCGTCACCTTCTGATGCCTCAGCGATAAAATCCATTGCGTCAGATTCAAGTCTTATACCCATATCTCCAAGCCCTCTCTCCTTATCCTGCAAAGCCCTTGAAAGGAGAGTCTTTGTTTCAGACCTGCTCAGCGGATGAAACTGGAATATCATCGATCTTGAAGATAATGGAGGGATAATTGAAAAGAACGGGTTCTGAGTAGATGCCCCTATAAGGATTATGCTGCCGTTCTCGACATCGGGAAGTAGAGCATCCTGCTGTAATTTGTTAAATCTGTGGATCTCGTCGATAAAGAGTATGGTACGGTCTGACTTGACGGCCTCATTTATGGCGTTTTTAATATCCCTGACACCTGATGTAACGGCGTTAAGGGCTATATATAACGCCTTTGTCCTTTTTGCAATAATACGGGCAAGGGCTGTCTTCCCGGTGCCGGGAGGACCGTATAGAATAAGCGAGACTATAGAGTCTCTCTCTATAGCTTCTCTGAGAGGTTTTCGGGGACCAAGAATGTGTTTCTGTCCGAGAAATTCCTCAAGTGTTGCAGGCTGCATCCTCCATGCGAGGGGAGCCCTTCTATCCGGTTTGGTCAGTTCCATCTTCAGGGGATAAACCCCTGGCCTCCTCAACAGCAGGCAGCGGGAACCATTAATCAGTCATGACAGAAAGGTTTTTAATAGGGCGGCATGGTAAATCCGCAAGACATGTTTGTGTCTATGGCAAAAACCCCGTTAAAGTCCTTTTGTAAAAACAGGCATCGTCTGAGAATGCTTAAGTCAGGAGCATTCTCTTTAAGGTTGTGAAATTTTTTAGTAATGTTTATCTTTATCATCCATGCCGGAAAAAACTTAACTGTCAAGACTAGAAAAATTAAATATAGTTCCACCTCTGCTAAATTTGTTAACCCACCTTGCCGTGTTGAGGTAAAACTTGTGCCCCTGTATGTACAGGTGGGTGTCTTGAAGGCAAGATCAGGCTTTCTCTCCCGGAACTCAGGGATGCTCACACTTACCTTACGCTGACTCCCAAAATTTAATAAATGTCGGAACAAGTTTCCCTCATGATCACGAACAAGGCAGGCATATCGCCTTACTTATAAATATTTTAGAATATAAATGTCCCAATATCAAGTAAAATAATTTGCATTATTATGCTTACTTAAGGCTAACCCCGTAATTTATAAGGGAATCCCTTAATTTGTCCCTATTTTCATCGCTCATTGGACATAATGGAAGCCTGAACTCCTCCTCAATCTTCCCCATCATGCTGAGCGCGGTCTTTACGGGTACCGGGTTTGTCTCAAGGAACATGGCCTTGTTAAGGGGCTCCAGTTTAAAGTGCAGTTCTCTTGCCTCAGTGAAGTTGCCGGTTTCATATGCCCTGCACATGGCCGAGACATCCGCGGGAGCTACATTGGCTGAGACCGAGATTGTACCCTTCCCTCCAAGAGACATTAATGTGTAGGTGGTGAAGTCGTCACCGGACAGTACAGTTAATCTATCACCGCAGAGCCGCAGGACTTCGCTAACCTGTCTCATGTCCCCGGTGGCTTCCTTTATCGCGACGATGTTCTCTGACTCCATAAGTCTCGCGACCGTTTGCGGGAGCAGGTTCACAGCTGTGCGGCCCGGAACGTTATACAGTACAATGGGAATATCAACTTCTTCAGCAACTTTCCTGTAGTGCCTGTAAAGGCCTTCCTGTGAAGGCTTGTTATAGTATGGAGTAACAAGCAGTGCGCCGTCAGCCCCTAATTTTTTTGCTTCTCCGGTCATCATTATGGTCTCGTCTGTTGAATTTGCTCCGGTACCGGCGATAACAGGTACTCTTTTGTTGACAACCTCTATTGTGAATTCTATAACTCTGTAGTGTTCTTCGTATGCCAGTGTGGCTGATTCTCCGGTCGTCCCGCAGGGCACAATAGCGTTGGTCCCTTCAGAGATATGCCATTCAATCAAATCACCCAAGGCCTTTTCATCCACCTTCTTTTTTCTGAACGGTGTAGCAATTGCAACTATCGACCCTTTAAACATTATTCCCCCTATGATTGTATGTTTTAATATCTAAAGTTTATGGTAAACTTTATGGTAACGTCAAGCCAAAAATAATAATTCAGGTAACGGATCTCCGCTATATAGTTTTCCGTACTACGGACTGAACGGAAAAAGAGTCTGATATAAAAAAATGTTTGATATCGGAACGCAGGAACTCATAATAATATTTATTGTCGCCCTTCTTGTTTTTGGCCCTAAAAAACTTCCGGAACTTGCAAAGACTCTCGGTAAGGGTGTGAGAGAATTAAAGTCAGCCATGCAGGGTTTAAAGGATAATATCGATGATGTGGAGAAAGATATTACAAAGGATGTAAATATTACAAAGGATATAAAACGGGACTTAAAAGAGAATGTATTCACCGGAGACCTGTTCGATTTTCAGGACAGGTCCGGGGAGAAGAAGGATAAAGTAAGCAGTACAGGTCATGATAAAGAAGAGGATGTCGGGGGAGAGTTACAGGGAAAGGCAGAGACCGGAAATGACGGATAGACAGCCCATTACAGAGCATCTGGGCGAACTTAGAAAGGGGATTTTCACCTCTCTGATCGTTGTTGCCATTGGTTTTTCCGTCTCTTTCTTTTACTCCGAGCACATCTTCAGCATACTGATCCTGCCGATGCATTATATTCTAAGTTTTTCGCTGGAGGAACCTTACATGGCATTCAGGAAGACAGGAAGTGCTGACCTGAATCTTGTATTTCTTGCCCCTGCCGAAGCGCTCTGGATGCATTTCAAGATCTCCTTTATAAGCGGCGCTATCGCCACCTCACCGGTGATTTTTTACCAGATCTGGAGATTCGTGTCGCCCGGTCTTCTGCTGAAAGAGAAAAAATACGCCTTGCCATTTGTTTTTGTCACCACTTTACTCTTCATTACCGGGGCGCTTTTCTGTTTTATTATTGTACTGCCATTTGCCATGAACTTCCTTATGAACTATAAGACGGAAAATCTTAAACCCATGATATCTGTGGGGAAGTATATTGATTTCTGTCTGAAGTTTATCATCGCGTTCGGCCTTGTCTTTGAACTGCCGGTTATTGTCGTCTTTCTTACGAGGATGGGTATCGTGACAACTGAATTTCTTTCAAAAAACAGGAAGTACGCCGTTCTTGTCGCTTTTATACTCGCGGCGTTCCTCACTCCTACCCCTGACGCCTTTAATCAGACACTTATGGCTGTACCTATAATAGTGCTTTATGAGATCGGCATACTGGCATCAAAGATTTTTAACAGGATAAGCAGGAGGAAAAAGGAGCAGGAGGAGAAGGAAGAGAACGAGAAGAATGAGGATCAGGATAAATTAAATTAAAGAATAATTGATGCACTCGTAAAAAGTCGTCATTCCCGTATGCTTTTAGGCGGGAATCCAGGGGCTGTTTGTAACCATAAAAGGAAGGATGATTTAATTGTATACTGGATACCTGCCGGCAGGCAGGCCCGCCTGAGTTTGTCCCGTAATCGATACGGAGCGGGTATGACAAAGAGTTAGAATATTGTGAATGACCGAGTGGAGACTTAAGAAGTGACTGTGCCGGGCATATAATAAGGGGCAACAATATGAATATGACCCACACAAAAGCCGGAAGAGCCATTTATAAGAGCTTGCAATATATAACAGAATATTTTACCCACTCGTTTCCACGATGAGCCATATTTATTATATTCCTTATTTTTACATTTAAACTTTTTCCACCATGGCGGTCCGTTATAAGTTTAATGTATGTGAAATATATGATAAAATTTAGCCGTAAGATCAGGGAGGGTATATGACTTCTTTCAGGGGGAAGAGCCTTATCGGTATATCAAAAGATATTGCCGAGGGTTATGTTACCATTAACCCTATATTTCTGAAACCGCTTAATATCGAGGAGCTGGAAGCACTTTACCATCAGATAATTAAACTTCAAGGTGGTGTAAGGGGGGAAAAGTTCCCTCACGGTGATATAAAAGGAATAAGGGAAAGGAACATAAGGCTTCAGAGACTTCATTCATCGCTTATTATAATCAGGACCTATGCCAGGGATAGAGGATTGAAACACCTGTTTTAGGTTTGGTCAGTTTTTGCCATTGCCCTGTGACTTAAGCCGGTTGTATTTACTCTCACCGATACACTCTTTTGCAAAGGCGCACCAGTCGATACAGCTTGGACCGAGAAGCCTGGCGTTGAGCTCACCACAGCGGATGCATTTAGCCTCTGTCTCGTCGCTCCATATCTCAGTGGGTTCCCCGCATTTACGGCATATAATATCTTCGGGTTTGGGCTGCTTTATCTCATTGCTCCCGGGACAGCTGTCCTTTAGCATTTTCCACCTCCATACTTATATTATGACATAAAAATAATAAGGGGTATGATTTAAGTCATAATAGTCTTACAGGCAGGGTTCAACCCCCCTACTTTCTTGCCTCCACTGATTCGCTCTGCGAATCAAAGATGTGGGGCCAAAGCAAAAGTGGAAGGGGGGC
>CAXMSH010000083.1:0-5865 GCA_964195875.1 Thermodesulfovibrionia bacterium | reverse complement strand
TAAAGAAAAATTAAAATGGATATTTACTGAGGCGATCAGGAGTGTAAACTCCGCCATACTGGTTAAAGAACATATGAATAATGTCCAACGTGAATTTGACAGGGGCAAATATAATAATATTCTTGTAATTGGTTTTGGTAAGGCTGCTTACCAGATGGCATGCGCGGTTGAGGAGATTATTGACAGGGGCCTGATAACAGAAGGTGTCGCCATTACAAAGTATGGACATGCCATGAAGGATGTGAAAGTGATGGAAGATGCTGAATTATGCAGGATAAAGGTTTTTGAGGCTGGACATCCGATACCTGATGAAAACGGCATTAAAGCTACTGAAAGGGTAATTGACCTTATAAAGGTTGCCGATGAACGAACCCTCGTTCTTTGTCTTATATCAGGCGGAGGCTCGGCGTTATTTGTGAAACCTTACGACGGCATATCTCTTAAAGATAAACAGAAGGTTACTGAATTGATCATGAACGCCGGCGCTGACATAACTGAGCTGAATTCAGTCAGAAAGCATATATCAATGGTTAAAGGCGGAAGGCTTGCAGAGATCGCCTATCCAGCAGGAGTAACAAGCCTGATAATCTCTGACGTGATCGGTGACAGCCTTGATGTTATCGCGTCCGGTCCAACCTCGCCTGACAATACCACTTATTCAGAGGCTTTAAATGTAATAGATAAATATGACCTCATAAACAAGGTTCCCGGAAGTGTGCTTGACCTGTTAAACAAAGGGAGAGAAGGATTGGTCCCCGAAACTCCGGGAGTTGAAAACCCTGTATTTATTAATGTCCATAACATTATCATCGGTAATAATCAGATGGCGCTTGAAGCCGCAAGAGACACGGCAGAATTATCAGGGTTTTCCGCGGAGATAATATCTTCAGTGATAAGCGGTGAGGCACGGGATGTTGGAAAATGGCTGGCTGAAAAAGCAAAAGGGATAAAAGCAGAAAGAAAATGTTTAATCTCTGGAGGAGAGACAACCGTTACTGTAAAAGGCAGAGGGAAAGGAGGGAGAAATACCGAACTTGCACTGAGCTTTGCCATGGAGATCGAAGGACTTGAAGGCATATCGATGCTTTCAGGAGGGACTGACGGCCAGGACGGACCGACGGACGCTGCCGGCGCGATTGTTGACGGAGAGACTGTAAAGAGGGCAAGAGAACTGGGTCTGGACCCGGAATGGTATATCCATAACAATGATTCGTATAACTTCTTCAGGCAGACCGGCTCGCTTCTTATAACAGGCCCTACAGGGACCAATGTTATGGACCTTCAGATAATTTTGATTGAATAATAGTAACTACTCAGGATGTTAGGTTCACGGTTCAAAGGTTCAAAGGTTAGAGAGCGATTAAGATTGAACGATCTGAAAATATTGAGTTTTGGCAACCGGCACGCAAATTAACTCGGAAAGTGTACCGTCTGACAAAGAAGCCGGAATTTGCGTATGAAGATAGCAAGGCGACCAGCCGTGAACCGTGAACTTTGAACCCTATTTACACTTGAATTTATTTAGCTGGCTGTCTATATTTAAGTAATGAGAGACATACACACCAGTGAAGACAGGAGTTACAGAATATTCCTGATTTCAGTCTGCCTGACGATAGCTTTATTCCTGATCGGTTTGTTCCTTGGAGCCGTGATTCGAAACAGGACCCTGATCAATGATGAGATCAGGAACCGGGCCAGCGTTCTCTTTAGCAGTATCGTTCTGACAAGAAAGTGGAACGCTGGTTACGGGGGAGTATATGTCGAGAAGAGAAAAGGTGTTAAATCCAACCCGTACCTGAAGAACCCGGACATCGAGACTGTTGACGGAAAAATTTATACAAAGAAGAACCCCGCGGTTATGACACGTGAAATCTCCGAATATGCCGGCAAAGAAGGCAGGTTTTCATTCCGTATAACAAGCCTGAACCTTCTGAATCCCAATAACGAACCCGACGAGTTTGAGAAAAAAGCACTTCAGTCTTTTGAATCAGGGGAAGAAGAAGCTTCACTTATTGTAACAACGAATAACAAAACTTATTACCGTTATATGGCGCCGCTTTATGTTGAAGAGTCGTGTCTCGAATGCCATTCAGAGCAGGGATATAAAACAGGGGAGATAAGAGGTGGTATAAGTGTCACCTTTGATATTGGAGATATTCAGGGCAAGCTTAAGAGCAACTCATATATGTTAATTATTCTTGGTATAGTCTCGACTCTCATTCTGCTGGGTATTGTCTTTTTCTTTACAAAGAGGCTTGTTAATCAACTTTCTGTGGCACGCAGGAAGATGGAAATTATGGCAATTACAGACGGGCTGACGGGGATATTTAACAGGAGATATGTAATATCAAAGTTTGGAGTCGAGTTTGATAGGGCAAAGAGATTAAACAGAAATCTGGGATGTATCCTTATTGATATTGATTATTTCAAGAAGATCAACGACACCTACGGTCACCTTACAGGTGACAAGGTGCTGAAAGAGGCAACTGTTCTTATAGGGGATACAATAAGAACATATGATGTTCTGGGCCGTTACGGCGGGGAAGAATTTCTGGTGATCCTGCCTGAAGCGAACTTTGAAACGGCAAAGATTCTGGCAGAAAGGATAAGAAAGCATTTAAGGCAAAACGAGACGATCATATCATATCTTTCGAAAGACGCGGTATTTACTATCAGTCTGGGGGTAGCTGAAATGCGTGATGATGATAAGAACATTGATGATGTCATAGGCAGAGCTGACAAGGGATTGTATCAGGCAAAGGGTGACGGACGCGATAGAGTAGGGAGTGTGTAAATTATTACAGTCAAAAATGACAAAATAAAATAAAACCATGTTAATTATATCCAATAATTAGAGATGCTGTGCTGGAAACAATGAAAAGACTTAATTGCTGGGAACTTAAAAAATGCGGCAGAGAACCCGGAGGGAATAAATCTTCTGAATTTGGTGTCTGCCCTGCAAGTACTGAGAAAAGACTTGATGGAGTTCATGGAGGAATCAATGCCGGAAGGTCGTGCTGGGTAGTTGCAGGCAGTATGTGTAACGGTAAAATCCAGGGGACTTTTGCCCAGAAGCATAAAAATTGTTTTATATGTGATTTTTACCTGGGTGTATCTCAGGAAGAAGAGATGAATATGGAAGCTACATCAACGCTCTTGATAACATTACAATATAAATAGAATAGTTCATCTCCTTTTTTTAATTATTCCCACTTTAACCGGCGGCAAAGAAGCAAAAGATAAAGAGCTAACCGTTTTCGGCTAACCTTTTAATCAAAAGAATTCCTCGATAAAATGGAGCGGGTGACGAGATTCGAACTCGCGACCCCAACCTTGGCAAGGTTATGCTCTACCACTGAGCTACACCCGCTTAATTCTTCGTGGTACAGCGTATATAATAGTTTTTTTACTGGCTACGTGTCAAGGATTTCCAGAAATACAATTGATGAATAAAAGATTGTTAGCGCGGTATTAAAGTTTTTCCGGAAGTACTAGAGGAATTTAACCGTGGCCGTGGCAGAGGTTACTATAAATATACGCTCGTTGTTGCCTTCCTTGGCGGCTGGCACTACGAAAAAACCAGGACGGTCTGACGAGTAGCCTTGGCAAAAACCGGTAATTACTTCATTATCTTTGAATATTACCTGGATCTTTCGCCCCGCACCGGGGATATGATCGTCATACATATCCTTCCTGGCCTTGTTTCCAGAATAATCTTTCACAAAGAAGATCGCCTTAAGGTCTTCCCTGTTAACCTCAGTTATTTGGCCATCTTCAGTAGAAAGATGAAAGGTATTCTTATTGGGAAAGAAGTTGCTTGTAAGGCCTTTTAATATCTTGCCGTCTTTAAATGTCAGAACTACTTTGTTCGTCATAAATTAAAGTGATCTTATACAGATGTTTTTATTAATATACAGAAGTACATATAATATACACATAATTTGGTAATATTTCAATATGGATATCATGGATAATATTTCCGAAAGACTGATAATATTTACGGACCTTGACGGGACATTACTTGACTCTTGTTACTCGTTTAAGGATGCTCTTCCTGCCCTCCGACTGATAAAGAAAAGGGGGTTGCCCCTGATTCTCTGCTCAAGCAAAACAGGTCTGGAGATAGAATTTTACAGGAAGAGACTGGAAAATATCGATCCTTTTGTCTCAGAAAATGGCGGAGGGATTTATATTCCAAAAGGGTATTTTAACGTTCGAATTCCTGAAACAGAATTCCAGACTGAGGAAAACAAAGACTATACCATAATTAAACTTGGAGCAAAATATTCTGATCTGAGGAATGCGGTAACTGAATTACGCAGGTTGGGTTTTGATGTTAAGGGCTTTGGCGACATGAGTGTTAGAGAGATATCTCGACTAACAGGGCTTGATACCCATGAAGCCAGGATGGCAAAGGCCAGAGAGTTTGATGAGCCGTTTGTATTCAATGGGGGTGAAGCGTTACTGGAAAGACTAGTTCAAAGCATAAAGGATATGGGTTTCAACATGACACGTGGGGTCCTATTCCATATACTTGGAGAAAGTGACAAGGGAAGGGCTGTTGAGATATTAAAGGACCTTTATGCCGGCAAGGATCAGCATATCTTAACTATAGCTTTGGGTGACAGCCCGAATGATATCGAGATGCTTCAGAATGTTGATTATCCTGTAACAGTGCAAAAAAGTAATGGTGCATATGATGAAAGAATTAAAGTGAGAGGGCTTATTAAAGCCAAAGGAATTGGCCCGAAAGGATGGAATGAAGCTATGCTGAAACTACTTAAAACTCTGCTCTTCTGACGGGAAGGTGCAGTCTTCAACATCCTTTTTGTAACTCTTTAACGCCTTCAGGATGTTATCCTTTGTATTCGTGTATTTTTTCACAAACTTGGGGACAAACCTGTCAAACAGACCTATTACATCATGCAGAACAAGAACCTGTCCGTCGCAGTACGGGCCTGCCCCTATCCCTATTACGGGAATATTCAGACTGCCGGTTATCTTCTTTGCAAGCTCCATGGGTACGGCTTCAAGTAACAGAGCAAAAGCGCCGGCGTCTTCTACAATACGCGCTTCTTCCATTAATTTATCGGCTGCTTCTTCAGTTTTGCCCTGAACCCTGTATCCCCCCATCCTGTGAATTGACTGGGGAGTAAGTCCAATGTGTGCCATAACCGGGATGTCGGACCTTGTCATGGCTGTGATATGTTCGGCAACCTCTGACCCGCCTTCGAGCTTTATGGCAGACGCACCTCCCTCTTTCAGAAACCTGCCGGCATTACTGATCGCTTCTGTTATGCTTGCCTGATATGACATAAAGGGCATATCGCCTATTACCATCGCGTTTTTTACCGCTCTTGTTACCATTTTTGTGTGGTATATCATCTCGTCCATTGTCACGGGCAGTGTATTTTCAAGCCCCTGCACAACCATACCGAGCGAATCCCCAACAAGAATAACGTCAATGCCGGCCTCATCAACTATCCTGGCAAACGGATAATCATATGCCGTGAGCATCGTGATCTTCCGGTTTTCCTTCTTCTTTTTTATGAAATCCTCTATCGTGAATCTGGACATCTCATCCCCGGTTTAATAATTTATTCTATTTGGTATTATAATTGAAAAATTCAAAAAATTGCCCGTCTCGCTGGGGTTCAGTAAAAGCGGAAATTCTTTTCTTTCATCACTTGAACCCTCGAATCCTTGGACCCTTTAGATTCATTTCAATTTATCTATCTCTACCAGTTTAAGATCAAAGACAAGGTCTTTGTCGGCAAGGGGGTGGTTTGCGTCCATGTTATACCCTTTTTCAGTTATACTGATAACGATAGCAGAAATGGTTTTACCATCAGGTCTGTGCATCTG
>CAXMSH010000082.1:0-5922 GCA_964195875.1 Thermodesulfovibrionia bacterium | reverse complement strand
AAAATACTGTACTCTTTGAATCTCTTTATACCCTTCATTACAGTCCCGACAACCTTTAAGTCGAAGTCCTCTATCGCCCTGATCTTGTTTTTGATATCTCCGCTATGACCCGCCTCATCAGGAGCTTCAACATGCACATATACTATGTCATATTTATTCAGGGCCCTCAAAGCAGCTCTCGCTTTGCCGATATAGTTAGTGTCAATATATCCGGTTGCTCCTTTTACATTCAAAACATCAAATCCCGCGCAGATAGCGAGACCCTTTGTAAGATCAACAGCTGATATCAGCGCGCCCTTAAGGTTGTATTTGTCCCTGAACTTTGGGATAGACAATTTTCTGCCATGCCCCCAGAACCAGAGGCTGTTTGCGGGGGGGGAGCCTTTCTTTACTCTTGTATTGTTCACGGGATGAGAAGAAAGGATTTCAACAGACCCGGTCATAAGGTTAAGAAGCACATCAGCACCCTCCCCCCTTGGGAGGTATTTACTGATATTCCTGCCGGAAATATCGTGTGGAGGAGTACAATGGATTTTATCTTTCCCGTTCTTCCAGACCATCAAGTGGCGATAACTTACACCGGGGTAGAAAGCGATCTCACCGCTTCCCAGCTTCTTCTCTATCTCGTGTATAAGCTTTTTTGATTCACCGGTCGTAATATGTCCTGAACTGTAATCCCGCATGAGAGCTTTAGATTTATTAAACTCGAGGGTGACAAGATTGCACCTGAAGGCAACGTCATCAGGGCCAAGACTTATCCCCTGAAAGGCTGCCTCGAACGGGGCCCTTCCGCTATAATACTTCGACGGATCATATCCGAGAATAGAAAGGTTGGCAACATCTGAGCCCGGTTCAAGCCCCTTGGGAATTGTCCTGACCTTTCCCGGTTCGCCTTCTGACACAAGCCAGTCCATATAAGGAGTTTTGGCTTTTTGAAGGCAGGTCCTGTAGCCCAGTTTTTTAAGAGGCCTGTCGGCCATTCCATCACCAACCAGTACAATATATTTCATGATTGTTACACCTTTTGGTACGACCACAGCTCCAAATTCTGTCATTCCGGCTTGTCCGGTCGGAGCGACTCATGCGTAGACTCGCATCGAGAATCTTTTTCCAGCACCACTTTGATTATTTAAATGAAAAACTGAGAATTATATTAACTTTTATGATGAGTAAAAGTGAAGGTTTATATTGCTCTTTTTACCTGTGGAAGAGAAAGGCCGTATCTCAAGCCATCATATTACATTACAATTGTCACTCCCGCTTGTCAGGAGTCATCAGGCACTACGATTCCGGACAAGCCGGAATGACGAACAGTAACCATATTACATGAAAAATTAGATTTTAGATTGGATATACAGATTGAATAGGCGGAATAATACGGGGATTTAAATTGTTATATACAGCAACCTCTTAAAACATCTTCAACATCCGCTAAATCCGCCTTAACCTTAATCGGGGGCTCCGATATCCTGATCGCGTTATCAGGGTCTTTTAAACCGTTTCCGGTCAGGGTGCATACAACCGTCTCTCCGCCTTTAAAATAATTCTTCTTCGATAATTTTATCACTCCGGCAAGAGAAGCAGCTGATGCGGGCTCACAGAATATCCCCTGTTTTGTCGCGAGGAATTTATATGCCTCAAGGATCTCTTCGTCAGTAACGGATTCTATTAAACCTCCGGACTCATCTCTTGCGTTGACTGCGCCCTGCCAGCTGGCAGGGTTTCCTATCCTTATGGCCGTTGCGAGTGTTTCAGGATTTTCAATAGGATGTCCTTCAACGATAGGCGCTGATCCAGATGCCTGAAAACCAAGCATCACCGGAAGTTTCGCGGTCCTGCCTGTATTGTGATATTCCTTATAACCCTTCCAGTACGCGGTTATGTTACCGGCATTTCCAACCGGGAGGACATGGTAAGTCGGGGCATCTCCAAGCTGATCACAAATCTCAAAAGCTGCAGTCTTCTGCCCCTCTATCCTGAAAGGGTTTAATGAGTTAACCAGCTCTATAGGATATTTCTGCACAACCTCTTTGACAATTCTTAACGCTTCATCGAAATTACCGTCTAACTGCAGTACCATGGCTCCATGGATCATCGCCTGAGCGAGTTTGCCCATTGCAATCTTCCCTTCAGGAATCAGAACGATCGTGGAGATGCCGGCTTTAGCGGCATAGGCAGACGCAGACGCTGAGGTGTTCCCGGTTGAAGCACATATCACAGCCTCTGCCCCGGCCTCCACCGCCTTTGATATGGCAAGAGTCATCCCCCTGTCTTTAAATGAACCGGTTGGATTGGCGCCGTCATATTTGAAGTAAAGATCAAAATCCACTAAAAAAAGAAGGTCTGTATTAACTGCCTTCAGCAAAGGGGTGTTACCTTCAAAAAGGGTAATAATAGGTGTTCTATCAGTTACAGGAAGGAAGTCCCTGTATGTCTCAATCAGTCCAGGCCACATTCCCATATTACTCAACAATATCGCCTTCAGCAGACTCTACAACTACACCCTGCTCTTTGAGAAAGTCCACACCTATCTTGAGGTTATCTTCAGAACCCTCAAGCTCAAGAATCATCTCCCCGACTGTCTCGGTCACACGTGCCCTTCTTATGTTCGGCATTATATCAAAGTTTTTGGCCATGTTGAAAATAACCGGCTCCTTGATCAGGTTCTGTGGAAAAGTCAGCTTCACCCTTTTCTTCATTACTGCCCCCCGATTACTAATCTTTCATCTATGTTATCGTTCTTAAGCATATGTAAAATCATCCCGTTAACCTCCTGCAATCGCAGGTACAATAGAGACCACATCTCCGTCATCAACCGATGTGGCTTCATTATTAAGAAACCTGACATCTTCCTCGTTCACATAAACGTTAACAAACCTTCTCAGCTTACCGCCCTCTGATATCCTCTCCGCGAGACCGGGATACTTCTGATCAAGCCCTTCGATAAGCGCGATTATTGTGCCTTTTTCACCCTCCACTTCTTCTTTGCCCTCAGTTAAGCGCTGAAGAGGAACAGGGACCTTTACCTTAACAGACATTATAGTTATCCTCCTTATAAACTGTTTATTCTGCCACAGATTTCCACTGATTCAATAACAAATTAGCCACAGACTTTCACTGACTCACAGAAAGTTATAACTTCAAAATATAAAATAATTACGGAAATCTGGACTTGGCAATTATTTCCTATTTTGTTAACTTATATTTTTTAGTCTGTGTAAGTCAGTGACTAATGATTTATTTTAATTAAAACTTCCTCAAATGCATCAATATTAGGTTTAATGTAATGGGGACTTACCGTATGTCCGCTGAGGGCCTCCTGTGTCTTCAGCCCGTTACCCGTTATACAGAGTACGGTAGTCCCTTCCCTGTCAATGTGACCGCTTTCAATAAGCTTAATGGCCGATGCCAGAGTAACTCCCCCCGCGGTCTCCGCGAAAATCCCCTCAGTCCTCGCGAGAAGCTTTATCCCTTCTATAATCTCGGCATCTGAAGCATCCTCACCAAAACCGCCGCTCTCACTTATTACCTTGCATGCGTAATAACCGTCCGCGGGATTACCTATAGCGAGAGATTTAGCTATAGTATCAGGCTTTACGGGCTTGATAACATCTATCCCCTGTTTAATTGCGGTAACAATCGGGGAACAGCCGGTTGCCTGAGCCGCAAAGATCTTCGTTTTCAATCCGTCGATCAAACCGATCTGATTCAGCTCCTTGAAACTCTTCCAGATCTTTGTAAGTAATGAGCCGCTTGCACAGGGGACTACAATAGCATCGGGGAGACGCCAGCCAAGCTGCTCCGCGATCTCGAAACCCTGTGTCTTTGACCCTTCCGCGTAGAACGGCCTGATATTAATATTTACAAATGCCCAGCGATACTTGTTCGCGACCTCACTGCAGAGTCTGTTAACATCATCGTAGTTGCCGTCAACTGCGATGAGATTAGGTTCATAGACAAGAGAGGCTGTTATCTTGCTCTGCTCAAGGGAAGCAGGAATAAATATAAAACGTTTAAAGCCTGCCGCCGCGCCGTTTGCGGAGACCGAATGCGCAAGGTTGCCTGTAGAAGCACAGGCGACTGTATCAAAGCCGAATTCCCTGGCCTTTGTCAAAGCAACAGCAACAACTCTGTCCTTGAAAGAGAGAGTTGGATGCACCACTGTATCGTCCTTAATATATAGAGACTTAACTCCAAGATGTCTGGCCAGGTTATCTGCTTTTACCAGAGGAGTAAATCCGGCATTCAGCGCGCATGACGGTTCTCCATCAACGGGCAGCAGTTCCCTGTAACGCCAGAGGTTATCGGGCCTTGAACTTATAATTTCTCTTGTCAGCGATTTTCCTATACCATCGTAATCATATTCAACCTCAAGAGGCCCAAAACAGAACTCGCACACGTAAACAGGGGCTATATCATATACCCTGCCGCATTCCCTGCATTTCAGCCCTTTTACAAAAGACACCTTATCCTCCTACTTTATTTTAGCCACAGACTTCCACTGACTAAATAATAAATAATTTACCATTATTAAGTTCATATTTTTTATGTCTGTTTGAGCCTGCCTGCCGTAGGTAGAGGCAGGTCTGTGGCAATAATTTCTTTTTGCATAGTTATTTTGTATATTTGTCTAAGTCCAAAAGTCTGTGTAAGTCTGTGGCTAAATTCCGCAGTACTCTTCAGTATATTCCTTCAGTTCAGTGATCTTCGGGTTTTTACCGCATATATTACAATCAGGATTTTTTGGTATCTTTACCTTCCTGAAGTTTGTTTCAAGGGCGTTATATATGAGCAGTTCACCTATCAGAGGTTTCCCTTTCCCCAGTATCAGCTTCAGCACCTCGGTTGCCTGCAGACCCCCGATTATCCCCGGGAGAACACCCAGCACCCCTGCCTCCTGACATGATGGGACCAGACCCGGCGGCGGGGGTTCTTCAAACAGGCACCTGTAGCAGGGACCTTCATTCGGCACTATAGTTGTGACCTGTCCTTCAAACCTCAGGATGGCGCCGCTCACAAGAGGTTTTTTCAGCATTACACAGGCATCATTTATAAGGTACCTTGTGGGGAAATTATCAGTCCCGTCAACAATGATATCATAGCCGTTAAGGATATCGAGTATATTCCTGCAGTTGACCCTCTCCTTAACCGGGATAACGTTAACATCCGGATTTAAAGTCTCAAATGTCTTTTTGGCGGATTCAGCTTTATTCATACCGATAGTCTTTGTGCTGTGAGCTATCTGTCTCTGAAGATTGCTGAGTTCTACAATGTCATTATCAACAAGCGCCAGAGTCCCAACCCCGGCCGCTGCAAGAAAGTAGCCTACAGGACAGCCAAGCCCTCCGGCTCCGACAATAAGTACCTTTGCCTCGAATATCTTTTTCTGCCCCTTCCCGCCGACCTCCGGAAGTATAATATGCCTGCTGTATCTCTTTAACTGCTCCTCGGTAAATTCCATTAATCCTCAACCTCTTTTCTTATCAGTATCTTCCATTCGGTGGAACTTATCTTCTCTACCTTAAGCACTTTATTGCCGTAATTTTCCATAGCCTTAGGGATACTGGTAACAGCCTCCGGATAATCCAGTAATATTTCAACAACCTGTCCGACCTCGACATCCTCAACAGCCAGTTTAGACTTAACGAGGGTATAGGGACATACCACGCCCCTTATATCAAGATTCTTATCCACCTTAAAGCCGCTCACTTATTCACCCTTACTCTCTACCCTTATTAAGGCGGTCTTGCCGCTGACGGAAGAGAGTCTGTTAATCACCTTCAGAGCCCTTATGATATCTTTCTCTTTAGCCCTGTGCGTCATCATAACGAGAGGAACCGTCCTCTCCCTCTTCCTCTCCTTCTGTATAACAGATTTAATGCTTATATTACAATTCCCGAGTATGCCGGATATGCTGGAGAG
>CAXMSH010000081.1:0-5982 GCA_964195875.1 Thermodesulfovibrionia bacterium | reverse complement strand
ATCCTGTTGTAACCAATTGAAGGTATGACAAACCACTTTGAATCGCTTTCGTATGTGCCAGGGGCAAGGCCAAACGGGCAGGCCGGCGGACATCCGGGTACAATAGCAGGGTTGGTCGGCATACCAGTGACCGTATACTCCCTGTTAGGATTGAAGAGTGAAAGACCAACATCTATCCTGCTCCCCACGAAAACCATTCCGGCAGGGTTTACGGATGCCGCTAACGAGTCAAGCGGCAGGGCCACGCCCGCTCCCGCCAACGCCTTGTTCTTGATACTGTAACCATGCGCAAAGTAGCCGTTTGTAGCGTAAGCACTGCCGGCAATAAAAAGAACCGCTGTCAAAACCGCAACCAGACATATCAAAAAACTTCCCAAGCCATAAAACCTCTTCTGCCTCATTCTCTATCCCTCCTCTTTAAAGAATTTATTTTTTTAAAGCTCGACTTACAATCTTTCACAATAAAATTCAAGAGCCTGCTTAAACGTTTTCTGACATTTTAGCATATAACACTTCAATCGCCTAATGACAGGTCTCATAGTCCGCGTCTATCTTCCCAACTAAGCGGAAAAAAGCGGAAAAGGGACCCATATTCTTCATCGCCTCCCACATTGGCCCTTTGAACCTGAGTCTTCTGAATGTCATGGCCTTCATTGGCCCGTACTCCCCTTTGCCCATCTCTATCCATCTTCCGGTCTTAGCCCACATAATATAGTCAGGAGTTTCATCAAATACTTCCCCGCCATAAACTGCGACGGCCTTATCATCTTTCGGCTCAATCCTGAGCTGGACATGCCGGGATTCAGGACAGTCATCCCTGTAGATTTCCATCGTCTTGAATCCTCTTCCCTCCTTTGTGTTTGTCACCCATCCGCTCTTAAAAAGCTCAACGGTAAGTTCAGGGTCGTCATTCCACACATCCACTGCTGATTTCGCCCAGTCAACAGACATGAATATGGGCTTATCACCGGCGTAGGCGCCTGATGCCGGCACAAGCATTAATAAAACAAGCACAAGCAATAATTTTTTCATTTTTCTCCTCGTCGTTTGTCAATACTGAGATCTATTTCTTTTTCAGAAAGAAGATAAACGTACCGCCTTCCTCTTTTGACTCCAGCAGTTCATTTCCGGTCCTGCTTGCATAGGCGGCGATATCAGATTTTGAGCCCTTATCAGTAGCCTCAACCTTCAATACCTCTCCGGAATTCATAACATCCATGGCCTTTTTGGTCTTGATAACAGGCATGGGACAGTTAAGACCCTTCACATCCAATACTTTGTCAGCTTCCATAATATCCTCCTAACTTTTTTGCCACTGACTTACACAGACTTAGAATTTGAAAAAAACAAGTAATCTTTAAAAGATTTATTCTTAATTAGAGAGAATAAGGCTTTAGTCTGTGAAAGTCTGTGGCTATATATTCTGTTCTCATCAGTGACTGCTAAATAAACAGGCTTACATTCGCGTCAAGTGCAAAATCAAGAAACTCTGCCGCTCCTCCTAAAACTACCCCCTTAACCATGTCTTCCTCTTTAACTCCGGTCATTTCAAGAGTAGGAGTGCATGCAATCATCTTAACATCCACTTCAAAACACGCGTCAATAAGTTCAGGGATGGTGGGCCAGTTTATACCCTTTATCATGCCCTTCATTATAGCTGTTCCCAGCGCCGTCATTCCGGGAAGCATCCAAATTATGTTAGGCATCGGTATCGGGGACGGCATTGCCGGATTCGCGATAGGCGCCACCTGTAAAGATCCGTACTTTTTTTTGTTTACAATATCGACTCCATAAAAAGTGAAAAAGATCGTCGTCTCTACGTCCATAGCCCCAGCCGTTGATGCAAGTATCAACGGGGGATACGCCATATCAAGAGTCCCTTTTGATGCGATGATAGCCATTCTCTTCTTTTTCTCTTCAGCCATATTACCCTCCTCTTAAATTGTACCTTTACTATCTGTAATCATGATACCAGTAAAATATGCGACTTGCAACAAATTGATTTATTAAGGAATAGAGATGAAAACCGGGAATCAGACTCTTTTTTTGTCCTGCCTCTGCTAAACTACCCTGAATGGAAAGAAAAAAATACATACCGAGTCAGGAGAGTTTCACCGAAAGGCTTGATATCTTCATTTCAGGCAGTGCCGGACTGTCACGTTCACATGCACAGAATCTCGTTAAGGAAGGAATGGTTCTTGTCAATTCCCATACCGAAAAGCCCGGATACAGGTTAAAAAAAGGTGATATTATCGAACTGACCATACCTGAAGAACCACAGGTAACCCTCGTCCCGGAAGATATCCCGCTGGAGGTCCCATTCGAGGACAGCCATATAATAGTGGTCAACAAACCGCCGGGGATTGTCATATATCCCGCTGCGGGGCACAGAAGCGGTACCCTTATGAACGCATTGATCGCAAGGTGCGGAAATCTCGCCTCAACAGGCTCACCCCTGCGGCCCGGCGTAGTTCACCGGCTTGATAAAGACACCTCAGGACTTATAGTATTTGCCAAAAACGATAAAGCTTATCTTGACCTTGTCAGGCAATTCAGGGAGAGAGAGGTTGAAAAAGTCTATCAGGCGCTCGTATACGGTAATCCTAAAAAAGATTCCGGAGAGATAAGGTATTCAATAGGAAGATCACTCTCCGACAGAAAGAAGATGTCAACAAGGACGAGAAGGGGGAAAGAGGCTGTCACAAGATTCAAAGTTATCAGTAGATTCAAGACCTCATCTCTGATTCAGGTGCAGATCGTTACAGGCAGGACTCATCAGATAAGGGTACATTTCGCGGCTTCAGGACACCCGGTGCTCGGAGATAATACCTATGGCAAAAAAACAGTCATAAAATTCAGGCATAAATTAATAAGTTTTAAACGGCAGATGCTCCACGCATACAGCCTGAAATTCACACATCCTGCCACTGGCAAACCGGTAGGGCTGACAGCCCCTATACCCGAGGATATGCAGAAGGCTATTGAAGAATTAAGCGACAGTGACCGGTGATGGGTGACTGAATACTGAAAGCTGTCTTTTGAACTTTAAACTATCAGCTATGAGCTAACTGCCTTTGTCCCTTTGTCCGATGCCCTACACCCTGTCTTACTATTCTTCGCTATCCTCTAACCCCTGTTTAAGATCTTCCTTGTAACCGCACTCTTTCTTCAGGCAGGCAAGCACCTCTTCTTTTTTTGTTCTCTTCTCTATCAGGATCCCGGCTCCGCATTCAGGGCATTTTTTTGCGACAGGCTTATACCAGGAAGCAAATTTACACTCTGGATAATTATTGCAACTGAAGAACAATTTGCCCTTTTTAGTTCTCCTCTCAACCAGCTCCCCGCCATCCTCAGGGCATTTTATACCTATACCTATGGCCTTGGTCGTCTTGCATTCAGGATATTTACTGCAGGCCAGAAACTTCCCAAACCTGCCGGATTTTAGCACCATAGGTGAGCCGCATTTTTCACACTTCTCATCTGTCTCCTGTGTCTCGGTTTTCTGTGCTTCATCACCGTCTTTATCCGTTTCAAGCGGCTCTGTAGTCTTGCATTCGGGGTATCCGGAGCAGGCAAGAAACCTGCCGAATCTGCCCGATTTATTTACCATCAGCTTCCCGCATTCTTTACAGGGCCGGTCCGTAGGGATTTCCGGCGGCTTCGGCGCGCGGGGTCCCTCCCCTGCTGCATCCAGTTCCATGCTAAACCTCTTGTAGAATTTTTCTATAACTTTTACCCAATCAATTGTACCCTCTTCTATCCTGTCAAGATCCTCCTCCATTTTGGCGGTAAAATCGATGTCCATCAATTCAGATTCAGGGAAGCTTGCAACCAGATAATCGGTAACACTGCAGCCGAGTTCGGTCGCCTTTAACCTCCGGTCAGTCTTTTCCGTGTATTGTCTTTCCAGTATTTTCGAAAGAATAGTGGCATACGTGCTCGGCCTTCCTATTCCCTTTGCTTCCATATCTTTGACAAGGGTTGCCTCTGAATATCTGGGGGGAGGTTGGGTGAAATGCTGTTTTGGAAGGATCTCAATCAGATTAAGAGCGTCTCCTTCAGTTACTGACGGGAGGATCCCCTCTTCCTCTGAAGCATCATCAGTACTCTCGATATACAGCGTAATGAAACCTGGGAATTTAACTACAGAGCCTGTAGCCCTGAAAATATATATTCCGGCTTCTATGTCAACCGCGGTTTGATCAAGGATTGCCGGGCTCATCTGGCTGGCAAGAAAACGGTTCCAGACAAGCTTATAAAGCTGAAATTGTTCCTTGGATAAAAAAGCTTTAATGCTTTCCGGAGACCTGACAACAGACGAGGGCCTTATCGCCTCATGAGCGTCCTGAGCCGACTTTTTAGTCTTATAGACATTGGGTTTCTTCGGCACATAGTCTTTACCAAACTCTTTTAATATATACTCCTTTGCTTCCTGTTTTGCTTCAGAAGCAACCCTCACGGAGTCAGTCCTCATGTAGGTTATCAACCCTACCGGTCCTTCACTGCCGAGTTCAATGCCCTCGTAAAGCTGCTGCGCGACAATCATAGTCTTCTGTGCCCCAAAACGATGTCTTCTTGAGGCATCCTGTTGAAGCGTGCTTGTAATAAATGGCGGGGCGGGTGAGCGCTTTCTCTGCTTCTTTTCTACCTTATTAACTTTATATGTCTTGCCATCCAGGTCATCAACTATACCATTAGTCTGTGACTCGTTAATTATCTTGACTTTCTTACCGCTAATACTGGACAGTTTTGAATTGATCACCGGCGGTTCCTTACCTTCAAGAACCGCTGTTATACTCCAGTACTCCAGCGGCTTAAATGCCTCAATCTCACGTTCCCTGTCAACTACAAGTCTGAGCGCTACTGACTGTACCCTGCCTGCGCTCAGACCGCGCCTTAACTTTTTCCACAGCAGAGGTGATAATTTATAACCGACAAGCCGGTCCAATATCCTTCGTGCCTGCTGGGCATCGAACAGACTCTTGTTAATTTTTCTCGGGTTTTTAATAGCGTCTTTGACCGCTCTTTCGGTAATCTCATTGAACTCAACCCTGAGAATCCTGTCCGCGTCTCCACCCAGTTCCTCCGCGATATGCCACGCGATAGCCTCCCCTTCCCTGTCCGGGTCAGGAGCCAGGAAAATCCTGTCAACCTTCTTTGCTGTTTTCTTTAAATCCCTCAAGACCTTTTCCTTGCCGGCTATAGCAACATAAGTCGGGGTAAATTTATTCTCCAAGTCAACACCGAGTTCCTTCTTGGGAAGGTCTTTTACATGCCCTATGGAGGATTTTATAGTAAAATCCCCGCCCAGGAACTTACTTAGTGTCTTTACCTTCGCCGGTGACTCAACAATTAAAAGCGATTTCATAACTCTCCTGACAGCCGCTGGTCAACTGTACCGCTAAGCGTTCAATTTCATTTTTATATGGCAATAAATCGTTTTCCATCAATCTGCCTGACGATACCCTTAAGTTCAAGACTCAATAATATCGACAACGCTTCACTGCTCGACTTCTTTGTCTCCCTGATAATGGCATCTATGTGCTTCGGCTCATTGTCCAGACAGGCGAACATCCTCTTTTCACTCTCGGTCATTTGAGGCAAACACCTCTCAACGCTGTTCCTGTCCTCTTTGAGAATGCCCCTTATTTGTGGTCTCAGCTCTTCAATAACATCTTCGGCTCTCTCAACAAGCCGTGCGCCTTTCCTAATAAGGTCATTTGTACCTCTTGAGCTCCTTGAAGTAATATTTCCGGGAACAGCAAAGACCTCTTTGCCCTGCTCAAGCGCATATCCTACTGTAATAAGAGAACCGCTGTCAACCGCAGCCTCCACAACTATCAGCCCCAGAGACAGTGCGCTTATTATCCTGTTCCTGCGGGGGAAATTTCCTCTTTCAGGCAATGTTCCGAAGGGGAATTCACTAATTACAGCGCCGGAAGATGTGATCGCGTTCATAAGGCCCCTGTTCTCCGGAGGGTA
>CAXMSH010000080.1:273-6004 GCA_964195875.1 Thermodesulfovibrionia bacterium | reverse complement strand
TGCCAGATTACCTGAGGAACGGTGAAATTCAAGCCCCTTACCAAGATCGATATCAGAGACAATATCAGCATTATGCACGAGAAAGGTCCCCTGAGAGAGAAGAGCAACGGCGTTCTTCAATGCCCCCCCGGTACCCAGAAGGTTCTCTTCAGGAAACAGGACAACCCTCCTGTCAAATTCCGATCCCTTTATCCAGTCCTCAACGGCCTCTCTTTTATGATAGAGGTTAATCCCTATCGTCTCCACTGGAACCACGGAAACCCTTTCAAGAACGAGATCTAAAACCGGCCTGCCAAGTACCGGTAAAAGAGGTTTTGGGATGTGGTTTGTAAGGGGCCGCAGTCTTTCCCCAAATCCTGCAGCAGGGATGAAAACATTCAGAGGTTTATCCATATGGGTTAAAAATCAAGCGGACTTTTCACCTCCTTCATCGTCCCGCTCTTGATAGTATACGTATAGATCATTGTTCTCCTCACATCATTATTAATTTATCATAAAAATAGATTAATGTTATTGTTTGTGCCTATTGCAAATGTCTTTATTCGTCATTCCCCGATAAATCTGGACAGGCCAGGTTTTTATCGGGTCGGAGCGACTCTCGCTCGATACGAGTAAACTCCGACTCACATCGAGAATCCGGTATTCCTTAAAATCAAAACTTCTGGATTCCCGATCTGGGTCGGGCCTGTCCCGATTTATCGGGGAATGACAGACAAAGGAGTAGAACATTGACCCCGAAGCGAACTTCGGGGAATTCTTTTGATTAAATAATGCGATTGACCAACCAGTCTATATTTGGTACTATAAATGGACTGGAGGTAAAACCATGAATATCAAAGAAGACATCAAGCCCATTTCTTATTTGAAATCCCGATCTGCTGAACTATTAGCTCAGATTAATGAAACCCGCAGGCCCGTCATAATAACTCAAAATGGAGAGCCGAAAGCAGTTATTCAAGATACCGAATCTTACGAAACAATGGTGAAGTCCCTGAATTTAATGAAAATACTTGCTAACTCAGAAAAAGATATTCAAAATGGAAATACTGTTAAGCAAGACACACTATTTAAGCAAATTGAAGATAAGTTATTAAAGAATAAGACAAGAAAATAGCATATGAAAAGGTTCAGAGTTGAATGGTCTCGTTCAGCAAGCAAGGATTTACTGAACATTATAGAATATATTTCGCAAGATAATATTGACGCAGCCGTTCGTATTTTTGAGACGATAAAATCTAAGTGTAAAACACTGGATCAATCCCCCGAGAGAGTAAGAGTTGTTCCTGAACTCAAAGCATATGGAATATTTAGTTACCGTGAACTAATTATTCCACCATGGCTAATTATATACAGGATATCTGATCAGAAAGTATTTGTCCTTGCAGTAATTGATTCAAGAAGAAATATTGAAGATATTTTGATCGAAAGATTTCTTTAGTAGAGAAGCATTACTTATACATCAAATACCGTGCCCTTACTTTTCTGTTAAACTCCCGGCTCTGCTCCTGCCACCACTTCTCCATACTTTCAAGCGAATCCCCTTCTTCAATATCCCTCCTGAACCTGTCTGTCCCGGCAAGGATATCTATGGGCATCTTCTCAGCCTCATATTCATAAGGCGGCATTCTCCATTTAAAATCCTCAGGATACATATCGTGTGCCGTCTTTATTACGGCCGCCCCTGTCAAAAATGGCCTGAAACGGTCCCTGGCGATAATATGCAGTTGTATTCCTCCACACAAATGACCGGAGAACTTCTGAAAGGTCGGCTGAAAATACATAGGCCTGAAAACAACACCGGGAAGCTTAAACTCGCTGAGATTTTCTGCAAGTTCGCCCGCTTCGATAAAGGGGGCCCCAAAGATCTCAAACGGACGTGTCGTACCGCGGCCCTCGCTCAGGTTTGTCCCTTCAAGAAGGCACATTCCTGGGTATACGATGGCCGTATCCAGCGTCGGCATATTCGGAGAAGGCATGATCCAGGGCAGGCCCGTCTCATCAAACCACATATCTCTTTTCCACCCCTTCATCGGTATAACGTGCAGGTCGAGGGAAGGATAGAAGCTGGATTTTAGATACCCCGCGATCTCTCCCATGGTCATGCCATGGCGGACAGGGAGCTGACGCATGCCGACAAAGGATGAAAAGTCCATATCAAGGACCGGTCCCTCTGTACTAAGGCCGCCAAGAGGGTTTGGCCTGTCAAGAATAACAACGGCCTTCTTCATCTCCGCGCAGGACTCAATACAATTCTCCATAGTCCATATGTAAGTATAGTAGCGTGACCCGGCATCCTGAAGATCTATCACCATAACATCTATATCATTTAACATCGACTGTACAGGCTTACGTGTGCGTCCGTAAAGACTGTATACCAGCAGACCGGTCTCTTTATCAGTGAAACCCTCCCATTCAACCATATTGTCCTGTGTCTCCGACCGTATACTGTGCTGGGGCCCGAAGAGGGCGGCCAACCTGACCTCCCTGGATTTCTGAAAGAGGTTGACCGCATGTTCCAGCTTCCTGTTTACAGACGCCGGATTCACAAGAAGGCCCACATCCGCGCCTCTTAATGTGACCGGCCAGCGTTTTTCAAACCTGTCAAGTCCTGTCAGCACACTCATATCAGATACCTTTTGGTTATCCTATAAACGGCAGTTAGCCACTGATTTACGCTGATTTTAAAATGAGTTGTAATATTTTTGTTTTATCTGTGTTTATCCGTGTTTATCTGTGGCCAAATGCTTTCATAAGTTTATCAGATAAATATATCTAATTTATCAATGCGATTTGCCTCATTTGAAGGACAAACAAACCTGAATAATGATACAATCTTTCATGAATAAAATAATAGGTGTAATTGGCGGAAGAAGGGTGAAGAAAGACCTCCTTTCAACTGCCGAAGAAGTGGGAAGGTTGATAGCTGAAAGTGGAGAGATGATGCTATGCGGAGGACTCGGCGGGGTTATGGAGGCTGCAGCAAAGGGAGCAAAAGAAGCTGGGGGACTCACTATAGGGATACTCCCGCAGGGCAGGAAAGAACACGCAAACCCTTATATTGATATCCCCATTGCAACCGGGCTCGGCATAGGCAGAAATACAATCATAGCACGCACTGCTGACGCGCTTATAGCCGTGGGCGGAGAGTACGGGACACTATCAGAGATAGCCTTTGGGCTGCAACTCGGCAAAACAGTGGTAGGGATTAACTCCTGGGATATCAAGGGAATGATCAAGGCAGATAATGCCGAAGACGCTGTAAAAACAGCTATCGATAAGAGTTAAACCTCAGAGTCTCTTGCAAAAGTCTTTATTCATCATTCCAGCTTGCCTGTGCCCGTTGTTTGGGTATCGGGAATCCTTAATTTCATAAAGAAGAAAGATTCCGGTCAAGTTTACCCGCCTCTGGCGGCGCCGAAGGCGACCAGGGCCGGAATGACACTTCAATAAGAATTAAACCTAATATACCATTCAATATGCCGATTAACTCTTGATGCACTCGTAAAAAGTCATGTCTTCCTGTTGATAAAGAGGCCCGTCAGGAATAATGTCAATGCTGTCAGCACAATGGTCCCTCCGCTTGCCAGATCAAAGTAATAGGAGAGGAATAATCCAGCTATAACTGAAATCATGGAGATAAAGACAGAGATAAATAATGTCTGTTTAAAACTGCGGTGAAACTGCATCGCTGTTATTACAGGAATGACCATCAACGCACCAATAAGCAGTACCCCTACAATACGCATTGACAGTGATACGGTCACGGCAGCCATAATAACCAGGATCAGGTTAAATCTCCTTGAGTCTATCCCGCTTACTTCCGCGAGTTCTTCATCAAAAGAGACAAAAAATAACTCTTTGTAGCATGTTGCGACAAGGAGAAGAATAGCGGTGCCCAGTATCGCGACAAGGTTCAGATCCATCGGAGTCACGGTAGTTATACTCCCAAACAGATAACTGAACAGGCTGACATTAAAACCTTTTGCAAGACTGATGATTACTACCGCGACAGCAAGTCCTCCCCAGAGAAAAAGGGCAAGCGCGGACTCACCGAACATCTTTTTAGTCCCCCTTAACCTTTCAATCCCAAAAGCGCTCATGACAGAAAAAAAGATAGCGGTTAACGCAGGATTATTATTGGTCAAAAGACCAACAGCTACCCCGGCAAGTGAAACATGAGCAAGAGTATCCGCGAGAAGAGAATAGCGGCGGACAACAAGAAATATACCGATAAGGGGGGCGATAACAGAGATAATTATTCCCGCTGAAAAAGCCCTCACCATAAAACTGTATTCAAATATCTCTAACATAACGATCCAAAAGACAGGGTTCGAGTGTTATTAAAAAATCAAAGATAAAACTGTTTAATTTTTTTAGAAAAACCCTGGATTCCCGTTTTCACGGGAATGACCGTTGTCCTCAGTTGTCATTCCGGCTTGTCCGGAATCCAGTCTGTACGTAAAATACTTTCATTTTTTTTGCTACTTACTTGACCCTCGAATCCTTGAATCCTTGAACCTCTACCCCCCTGCCACTTTTGCTATGGCCCCACATCTTTGATTCGCAGAGCGAATCAGTGGAGGCAAGAAAGTAGGGGGGCTTGAACCCTTTTATTCATTCATTTATGCCTGTGAAAAACTGATGTAACCTTCTTGCCGTACACCTCTTCGAGAAATTCCTCCTTAATAAAGCTCTCGGGAGAACCCTGACACATCAGCCTGTGATTAAGACATAAAACAGTATTTACCTCATCCGCGACAACACCTATATCATGAGATACAAATATTATTGTAATGCCAAGCTCACGATTAAGAAACGACAGGAATTTATAGAATCTTTCCTGTGACGCAATATCAACCCCAACAGCCGGCTCATCAAGAATAAGTATTTTGGGCTCGCCTGCCAGTGTCCTCGCGATATAGACCCTCTGGCGTTCACCGCCGGAGAGCCTGCTGATAAGACGGCCCCTGTATTCTGTCGTCCCGGTAATCTCCATCGCTTTCTCTATGGCATTAAAATCTTCCTGCCTGTATCTACCGAATAACCCTGCCCTCGCTGTTCTTCCGCTCCTCACAATCTCCTCAACAGTTGCAGGAAAATAAAATTCAGCCTGGGCAGCCCTTTGCGGCACATAACCTATACGGTGACGCCCCTTAAGCCCGCTCAATTCCTTCCCGAATATCCTCACATTTCCTGAATCAGGCCTTAGCAGTCCCAGTATAATCTTGAGAAGTGTTGTCTTTCCTCCTCCGTTAGGGCCTATTATCCCCAGATACTCGCCCGGATTAACAGAAAAACTGACATGTTCAAGCACAGGGTTTCCGTTATAATGAAAGTTTATGTCATCTACTTCTATGCAGGGAGTATTTGTCATTCTCTTAACCACTAATTAACACGAATATACACATATTATTAATAAATAAATTTTCTACAACCCAAATTGAGCTATTCCTGACACTCTTTCCTTTATTCTGTCATTCCGGCTTGTCCGGAATCGTTTTCCTGTCTTTAATAAAGATTCCGGACAAGCCGGAATGACATAGGTTCACATATGCCATCTCTGTTTAAGTGCTATTTTCTTTCTTCTCAACTTATTTTCAAATGTAATCATTCGTGTTAATTCGTGGTAAATATTATTCTTCATTTACACGACATGGCCATCCGCAAATGAGCGAGGTTCTCATCCATCAGGGATATATAGTCCTTTCCTGCCTGTGCATCATTATCAGTC
>CAXMSH010000080.1:0-245 GCA_964195875.1 Thermodesulfovibrionia bacterium | reverse complement strand
ATAAGCTATTGTTTGGGCTATTTTAGGATTCACAAGGACTCCAGTGAAGATATAATTTATCTTCTTTTCTCTGGCAAGGTCAGTTATTTCAGCCATCTTCCGGGGCGATGGCTCTTCTTCTGGCGAAAGACCTGACACCGGGTAAAGATCAAACCCATATCGCCTTGCCATATAACCAAATGCATCATGAGAAACGATAATATTACGGTTTTCGCAAGAAGCAAGGCCATCAGCATATCTATTGT
>CAXMSH010000079.1:0-6011 GCA_964195875.1 Thermodesulfovibrionia bacterium | reverse complement strand
CCTGATTAAGCGCATGATAGGCGATCCCTCCCCCCCGCAAAAAAACTAAATGGTCAATTTTCTGAAAATCTGGTAAAATTTAGTATGAGCAGAGATCTTGACAAAAAAAAGAAGATCGAGTATCTGAAGAATATCCAGCTCTTTTCATCCCTTACGGATGAGGAACTCTATCAGATCAGCTCTCATATAACTACAAAGCGGTTCAAAAAGAATGAGATGATCCTTTATGAAGAGGATACGAACGATTTAATGTATATGATATTCTCCGGGAAGGTCAAGGTCGTTAAGACTACAGGAGAGGGGAAGGAGGTAATCCTCTCCATACATCAGCCCGGCAATTTCTTTGGCGAGATGTCACTGATAGACGGGAAGACTACCCCCGCCTCTGTCATTGCGACCGAAGAGTCTATTATCTCATTCATCTCAAAAAAGAATTTTTTCACTATTTTATATTCCCAGGTGAAGGTGCTTGAGAACCTTTTGCTTATATTGAGTACAAGGCTCAGAAACTCCTGGGAGACCATTAAGCTCCTTAGCTATAATCAGGGATCACAGAGGGTGAGGGCCCTCTTCTTCATGCTGATTGATGAGTATGGCAAAGAGACCGACAAGGGAATAGAACTGAACATTAAGCTCTCGCATCAGCAGATATCTGAGATGACTGGCATGACGCGTGAGACTGTTACACGGGTTATTGATAAGTGGCAAAAGATTGGTGAGATAACCATCCTAAAGAACAAGTCGGTCCGTCTTAACGCCTCATTCCATAAGCGCAGCTCCGATATTAAATAATAAGGCGATCTTTCCTGTTCCCATTTTTCCCAAAAAAGATTAAAATATCATTTATGACAGAACTCATGAACATATCAGGCATATCCCCTTCCCCATATATTAAGTCTGCTGTCACTATACTTTTCTTCATTGTGATAGCCGGGCTGTCAGACTTCTTCTTTGCGAAGATACTGAAGAGGTTTGCGAGGTTTACCGAGACGGATGTTGACGACAGGATAATAGGGCTGGCTCATAAACCCATCTTCTTCACCGTGCTGTTTATTGGCGTTGCCCTTTCCGTTACGTATCTTGAATTCCCCCTGAATGTGATCTTCTATTTCGAAGGCCTGCTCTACAGCTTTCTTGCCGTATTATGGATGATCACATGTATAAGGATCAGCAGTATTCTTATGGAATATATTCTGCAGAAACAGGCCGATGTCTCCGGACTTCATAAGGATATCATGCCCGTTGTTGAGAATATCTCAAAGATAACCATTATAGTTGTATCTCTCATGGTGCTTCTTTCTTTATGGAAGATCAATATTACCCCCCTTGTTGCTTCTGCCGGGCTTGCAGGTGCTGTGGTGGCCTTCGCCGCTAAAGACATGATGTCCAACGTCTTCGGGGGTATAAGTATATTTTTTGATAAGCCGTTCAAGGTTGGAGACTATGTTATCCTTGATCAGGGTGAGCGCGGTGAAGTAATCTCAGTAGGGATCAGGAGCACAAGGATAAAAACAAGGGATGATATTATGATAACGATTCCAAATTCAATCATAGCCAACTCTAAAATTATTAATGAGAGCGCTCCGATCCCAAAATTCAGGACAAGGATCCCTGTCTCAATCGCTTATGGGAGTGACATAGACGTGGTTGAGAAGATCCTGCTGGAGATCGCTTCGGGGAATGACAATGTTTCCATGGAACCATTGCCGCGGGTAAGGTTCAGGGCCTTTGGTGATTCAGCGCTCAACTTTGAACTGCTGTGCTGGACCATGGAGCCTGCGTTAAGGGGCAAGACCATACATGAGCTTAATTCAGAGATATATAAGAGGTTTAACAGTGAAGGGATAAGGATACCTTTCCCTCAAAGGGATGTACATATTTACAGGGACGAAGCATAGGCCCTTCTTTTTGTGCTGCTGACCCTCAGGATAATAATTGCGTGTTTCAGTAAGCGCGGCACGAGTTTCCGTTATTTATGCGTATTTTCTTTATAATAGTTTTCCTTGTCTACGGGCTGGTACACCTGTACGCCTTTCTCAGGGCGAGGTCCGCGCTCTCCTTCAATAGAAGCACCGGCTTATACCTTGCGCTTTTTATGGTCATAATGACCTTTGCACCATTCCTTGTACGTATTTCCGAGAACGCGGGGCTTGATAGCCTGGCTGTTTTCGTATCATATACAGGATACATATGGATGGGTCTTCTCTTTCTCTTCTTCTCCCCCTCTGTCGCAATTGATATCTATCGTCTTGCGATCTTTCTTGCCGGGGCTGTTCTGCGATCAGACATCACCGGACTGAAACCATCTACGGGTTTCTCATTTTTTGTCCCGCTCATATTATCGGTAGTTCTTTCCTGCTACGGCTTCTACGAGGCTCGAAATATCCGAACAGAGAAGGTGGTGATCAGGACATCAAAGCTGCCCCGTGATATAGGGAAGTTTAAGATCGTACAGATATCAGACGTTCACCTCGGTCTTATAGTTAAAGAAGACCGGTTAGAGAGAATTATAAAGAGGGTGAAAGAGGAATCTCCTGATATGCTTGTCTCAACAGGAGACCTTCTCGACGGCCAGCTAAACAGTATTGGCAGCCTTGCCGAAATGCTGGAGAAGATACAGCCGGCTTATGGGAAGTTTGCGATAACAGGAAACCATGAATTCTACGCCGGACTTACGCAGTCCCTGGATTTTACGGAGCAGGCCGGTTTCCGGATCCTCAGGGGAGAGGGGATAACAGTGAACGACGTCATTAATATAGCGGGAGTGGATGATAACGCGGGGAGACGTTTCGGCCTCTATACAGAAGTTTCAGAGAGAGAGATGCTTTCAGGTCTTCCACGCGACAAATTTACTCTTCTGCTGAAACACAGACCGGAGATCGACAGGGAAGCGACCGGTCTCTTTGACCTTCAGCTTTCGGGTCATACACATAAGGGTCAGATATTTCCATTCAGACTTATTACCAGATTTTTTTACCCTCATGTTGCAGGGCTTGTAGCCTTAGAGGGAGGGTCTTCCTTGTATGTAAGCAGGGGCTCTGGGACATGGGGCCCACCGATACGGTTTCTTTCACCTCCTGAGGTTACGGTCATTGAGATTATCAACGATGGAAGGTGAAGCGGTATAGGCGGCTCTGCTCTTTCATTAGTTTTCAGCTTCGATTTTGCTTCAATCGAACTTATGAGCACTTCATGTTATCTTGTTTTTGAATCCTGCCTCAGAATGCAACATTTTATATGTTAATCAACGAAAAACAAGTGTCATTTTTCTTGACAATTGCATGGTGTAGTGCTATTGTGAGTTTAGTACATTCAGACAAAGTCTAACCATCCATGTAAAAGATTAGAGTACGTTTCTCATTTTATAGTTACTATTTATTTCTTTGATAATATTCTTAACCGAAGGGGGAACTACTGATGAGAAAACTATTTGTTCTCATAGGATTATTTTTATTTATTTGCTTACCTTCAATGGCACAATCTGGTATCACCCAGCTCTCTGACAACTCTTATGATAACGATCATCCCCAGATAAACAATAGCGGGCAGGTGGTCTGGGATGATGGAGAAGGGGAGATATTCTTTTATAACGGCACCACAACCATTCAGCTTACTGATAACTCTTATGGTGATCGGTTACCCCAAATAAACAACAGCGGACAGGTGGTATGGGATGATGGAGGAGGGGAGATATTCCTTTATAACGGCACCACAACCATTCAGCTCACTGATAATTCTTATGGTGACCGGTTACCCCAAATAAACAACAGCGGACAGGTGGTATGGATGGGAGAAGGCCCGAGCGGAACAGACGAAGAGATATTTTTTTATAATGGCACTACAACCATTCAACTCACTGACAACGATTATAATGACTTGTATCCCCAGATAAACAACAGCGGGCAGGTGGTATGGCAGGGATGTGACGGTGCTGATTGTTCGATCTTCCTCTATACACCTTCTCCAACCCCAGACATTAAGGCCAATGGTTCAGACGGGCCTGTTACTGTATCATCCGGCAATCCTTTCACATTAACAGGGCAGCTTAACTCCGGGGATATGTCAGGTCAAAACGCTGACTGGTGGGTAGGAGTAAATATAGCTTCTTCTCCTCCAGATGACTGGTATCATTATGACCTTACTTCAGGTTGGATGCCTGGAATAGTAACTACACATCAGGCACCATTGTTTGATCTGAGTCCTTACGATATTTCAGGTATGTCGGGATTACCTATAGGAACGTATACTTTCTATTTAGCGGTTGATATGGATATGAACGGCTTACTAGATATGGGTCAGATTTATTATGATAGTGTGGACGTAACAATTGTTCCATATTTTCAGGCGAATTTATTGGAAATTGATCCTAACTACTTTTATGAAAATCTTTATGCAAAGTTAGTTGACTGGGCAGATAATTTATTCTTAAAATGAACAAAAATAAATAAGAGTTGTTGAAAAATACAGAGTATTCCTTCTAACTGCCGGGGCAGTTACCATTAGGCATAGCATCTGGTCTTCTCGCTACCCTGATGCATAGCATGGTCAGTTTTAATCTTCACTCGGTAACGTCCTCATTCTTTATTTTTCTCAGTGCAGGGATCTTATGCTCACATAAGCTCACAAGCGATCGAGGCAGCCAATCACAGATCACTTCAATAAAAAAGAACGGTATTGTCTTGCTGGTTACCGTATCTTTATCCCTCTGGGTAATGTATGGTGAGTACAGAAGCGTTATGAGTCACTTTTATTTCAGTCAAGCCATCTATTATCAAAAACGCAAAGAAGTTTCACGAAGCCTTGAGTATTCATTGAAGGCAATTCAGTACCAGCCATATAATTCAAAATACCTTCGCTATGCAGGAAATATGTATTGGGGAACGGGTCAGATAGCATTAGCAAAAGATTACTTTAAGAAAGCTAAATTATTATCGTTAATTAAATAAGATATCAATTTTTTGTGCTTGCTTTCCATCGTTAATCATCAATTTTCGTGATGACAAATTTAGAAGATTTGTAGGGGTAATCAGCAAAAAAGGTATGTGGCAGATGTGCGTTTATATATATCATCTATCGATGTATCTTCAGCAGTTTTCTGGAAACCTTGCCCGTTAATGTCTCTTTTGTCCTCAATGCCCCATGAGGGCATACCTCAATACAGCAGTAGCACCTTATACACTTGTCATAATCGAAACTGATACTTTTCCCGGAATGTGTTATGGCCACGGCAGGACAGTATTCCCAGCATTCTCCGCAGAGCTTGCATAACTTATCATTACATACGGGCCTCTGTGTTATATGCCTCCTCATGAAACCGTGCAGTATCTTTGGGCCGAACAGGGATGAGGTGATCTCCGGGAACCTGAAGCCCTCTATCTGCGGGAGCATGCCGTCAAGCTCAATCTCCCCTTTAACAAGGCCCTGCTCTATAGCGGCCCTGTTTGTCGGTAACGTTTCAGGCGTGATGCCTAACAATCTGCATACAGTCATATCAAGCGCAACCGTGTCAGAACTTCCCATGAGCACGCCGATCTCTCTCGGGTCCCCGCCCTTTCCCGGCCCCTGTCCCTCCATCGCGAGTATGCCGTCAAGAAGAGTAAAGGAAGGCCGTATTGCATTAAAGACATTGACAAGCAGTCTGGCAAACATTTCTCGGTCGGCACCTGCCCTTAAATGCCATTCAGGCTTCTTCATCCCGACTATACAACCGAAGAGGTTTTTTATGCCGAGGGTGAGGAGCATCTGGGAGTGTGTCTTCAGTTTTGGGAGATTTATCAGGAGGTTCGCGTTTATCGAGTCGGCGGCGATCTCTATCTTATTGAACGGTCTCCCGGTGTCAACAGTAACAGACGACCTGAACTCTCTGAACTCAACATCCAGTCCCTTGAGCGCGCTTATGTATCCGCTATCCTTCAGTATCTTCTCAAAGGCACCGACGGCGGGGCTGTCAGAGATTTGAACCCGGCCGCCTTTGTTAAGTATAAACTCGACAGTTGCTCTAACAACCATCG
>CAXMSH010000078.1:0-6036 GCA_964195875.1 Thermodesulfovibrionia bacterium | reverse complement strand
TCTCAGGCCTTTATCGGTAATTCTTCTTCCTTCCTTTGCAAAAACTTTAGTGAGACCCCGTTCATCAAGGATCTTAAGGTGGTAGCGGACCGTCCGCTCTGTAAGTTCAATCCCGTACTGTTTTAACTGGCGTGATATTTCCGTTGAGCCTGTTACCTCTGTCTGCTTTTCAAGTATCCTGAGAATTGAGAACATCGTATTGTTCATCCGGTTTTATCCTTTTTCATTGAATTTGTTTCGAAATTGAGTTAATACTTCTTTGATATCATTCATAAATTCCAGATCCGTATCACAGGATTCGCACCGCCCATCATGGGAGCAGGGAATATGGGAAAGTCTTCCGAGTTTCATAGTATGCAATCTTGAAGATGTATTGTCCAACTTCATCTCGATACAGCCTGTTGGACAGATATACGTGCATGAACCACAGCCTATACATGCTTCAGAGGCTTTATTAAAGGGGGTGGTTACTTCACGGTCCGTGCCCCTGTTGGAGAGACCGATTGCGGAGACTCCGACCACCTCTTCACAGAAGCGCACGCACAGACCGCAGAGGATACAGTCACTGTCATCCTTCTTCTTAAGTCCCGTGGTGTTAATACCCATACGCCGGGCCATCGCCTGAAGCAAGGGGGCTTCCGGACAGCGCGCAAGAAGAAGTTCTAATATTTGACTTCTAATCTTCCGTACAGGAGCGGTGTCTGTAAATACTTCCATGCCTGCTTCAGCCGGTAAATTACAGGATGTTGCAAGCCTGCGTTTTTTATTCTGAAGAATCTCTACCATACAGAGCCGGCATGCTCCGTAAGGCTTGAGAGCTTCATGATAGCAGAGAGTCGGGATGACGATGCCCGCCTTTCTGGCGGCATTGAGGACCGGGGTCCCCTTTTCTACCTGAACCATAAGGCTGTCGATTATAATTTGGATTTTCAATTCATGTTCCTTTTATTTGTCATTCCCGAGGTCTGTTAATCGGGAATCCAGGGTTTTGCATTCATGGATTCCACACTATTCCCTGATGTAACACCTGCATACAAAGTGCCATTACGCTTAATGCTAAGGATATAAACATAGTAATTATTCATATTTCTCTGGATTCCCGCCCAAAAAACTACGGGAATGACAGCACTAATGATCTCTCTCATTTAACAACTATCGCGTCAAATTTACACGCGTTGAAACATATCCCGCATTTTATGCATCTTGAGGAATCTATCAAGTGCGGTTTCTTCTTTTCGCCTGACACCGCTTTTTCAGGACATTTCACCCTGCACAATGAACAGCCGGTGCATAGCTCCGGGGCAATTTCATATTCAAACAGGTTCCTGCACACACCGGCAGAGCATTTTTTATCTTTGATGTGTGATTCATATTCATGGCGGAAATGCCTGATTGTGCTGAGCACCGGATTAGGCGCGGTACTGCCAAGCCCGCATAGAGACGCGGTTGACATGCAATGCGCAAGTCCTGAAAGGGTTTCAATATCCTGCTCCTCCCCGCTTCCTTTACAGATGTTCTCAAGTATCTGGTGCATCTGCTTAAGTCCTTCCCTGCATGGAACGCACTTGCCGCATGATTCAAACATAAGGAAGTTAATAAAATATCTCGCCACATCGACCATGCAGGAGGTCTCATCCATTACTATCATGCCGCCTGAACCCATTATCGCGCCTGCTTCCCTCAGGCTGTCGTAATCAACAGGCATATCAATCTTTGTTATCGGGATACATCCGCCTGAAGGGCCTCCTGTCTGAACGGCCTTGAAATTTCTGCCTTTCCTTATTCCGCCGCCTATGTCGAATATTATCTCCCTTAGAGTTGTTCCCATCTCAATCTCAACAAGACCTGTATTCTGAACCTTTCCAACAAGAGAGAATACCTTGGTGCCCTTGCTGTTTTCAGTTCCCGAAGCGGCGTATTCCTCAGCCCCCTTTGATATGATAAGAGGCACATTTGCAAGGGTCTCCACGTTGTTTATGATTGTTGGTTTACCCCACAGCCCTTCAATGGCAGGATATGGAGGCCGTGAGCTTGGTGTCCCGCTTCTGCCCTCTATTGAAATCAGAAGCGCTGTCTCCTCTCCGCATACAAATGCGCCTGCTCCCTTGTTGATCTGTATACTTAAGTCAAATCCGGAACCCAGGATATCCGAACCAAGAAGACCGTATGCTTCAGCCTGTTTTATGGCAAGAGAGAGATGCTCTATCGCTATAGGGTATTCCTCCCTTACATAGATATATCCCTTACGTGCCCCGATCGCATAAGCGCCTATTATCATCCCCTCAATGATACTGTGAGGATCACCTTCCATAAGGCTCCGGTCCATAAAAGCGCCAGGGTCACCTTCATCTCCGTTAGCAATAATGTATTTAATATCACCGGGGGCATGAGCGCATATCCCCCACTTTATGCCGGTGGAGAATCCGCCGCCGCCTCTGCCGCGAAGTCCTGATGCTATAACAGCATTAACTACATCAGCGGGTTTCATGTCACTCAGCGCCTTGCCAAGGGCTGAATACCCTCCAAGTTCTATATAGTCATCAATCTCTGTCGGGTCGATCTTGCCGCTTTTATATGTAATGTGCTTTGTCTGTTTTTTATAGAGAGGCAGTTCTCTCTCCAGTGTTGTGGCCTCCTTTGTGACAGGGTTTTTCCACAAGAGCCGTTCTATAGCGCCGCTCTTTTCTGATACGCTTGCGATGATCTCTTCAGCGTCACCGGGCTTTACCTTGCTGTAGAAGGTATTCTCAGGCTCAACCACCATTATAGGACCCATCTCACAAAAACCGTGACAGCCTGTTTTTTTGATCTCGATACTATCCTCAAGTCCACTCTCTTTTATCCTTCCGCTTAAAGCATCAACGACCTTATGGGACTTCTGTGCTTTGCACCCCGTGCTTATACATGTCCTGAGCACAGTCTTCCTGCCAGTGTGTTTTTTGAGAATCTCTTCTCTCTTCTTCTCAAGGTCTGAAAGATTTTTTATCATGATAAGTATTTACTGCTTATCTTCCTCGCGGTAGGAGGATATTATTTTATCTATCTTCCCTGAATTAACCGCATCGTGATATTCATCGTCAACAGCAACAACCGGTGCAAGCGCGCACGCGCCGAGACAGTTCACTGTCTCCAGGGAAAACATCCGGTCTTCAGTTGTTTCACCTTCTTTAAGCTGAAGAACGCGGTTTAACTGCTCAAGATTCTGGACCGCTCCCCCAAGGTGACACGCTGTTCCGGCACAGACCCTGATCGTGTGCCTGCCTTTAGGCACAAGGCTGAACGTCTTATAAAAAGTGACAATATCAAATATCCTGGTCAGGCTGAGTTCTGTTTTACCGGCAATATAGCGCAACGTCTCTTCTGATAAATAGTTTTCAATGCCCTGCACTTCCTGTAATATTCCTATTATGTTTGCATGCGCGTATTCATGTTTCTCAAGTATTATGTCGATTGCTTTTATATCCATGTTATCTAATGTACTTTCTCATAAATACTTTCACTCTATTCTGTCACTCCCGCTTAGCCTGCCCCGATTTTTCTGGGTCGGGAGTCATCAGGCAACACGATTCCGGACAAGCCGGAATGACACCACAAAGAATGTACTGAACTGTTAGGGATAGTACTCTAACCCTCAGGTTTTGTAAGCTTCCTCCAGCACGGAATCTTATGCTCTCCCCTGAAACCATTACGCACTTTTTTAAACAGTGTCCTTCTGCACAGGTCCTCAAGAAAATCATTCACGTGATCCATCTTCTTTATAAAATCCTCTTTCACATACCCTTCTTCAACCGCCATCTTCTGCAGTTCCCTTATAACCCGGCTGAACCTGATCCCCTGCGGACAGACCGAATAGCAGGAATTGCACAGACAGCATAACCATATCAGGTCAGAAGAGAGCACCTCTTTCTTCATTCCCAGCGCGATCATATGTATCAGACGCCTCGGGTCAAAATCATCCATCACCTCACGAACAGGGCAGACCCCTGTGCACGAACCGCAGGTGTAGCAGGGTTTAATAACCTCCAGGCCGATTCTGGTCGCGACTTCTTTCTGGAATCCCGGGTCTGTATCTTTAATAGCAACTGATTTCATTTAATTAACTCCATAATAATAACTACTCACCACAGAACACACAGAGAAAATAATTATAACTAAAGACAACTTCATCTCTTTGTTCTCAATATTTTCGAACACCTTCCTGCCTTCTCGCTCGCCTCGGGGCATAGCAACGGGCCTCGATTCGGCGAAGCGGGCCGGCAGGAGTGCACAGAGACGACTTAGAAACACACGTCTTTTTTTTATTAATACCATTCTTTTCCTCTGTGTCCTCTTTGGTTATCTCTCTGTGTTCTCATTATCCGCAGCGAGTAAGCTAAGGATAGTAGCTTCATTCGGATTTAAGTATCTTTTCACTCGAATCCTCAAGAAATAAGGAATCTGTCCCTCTGTGTCCTCTGTGGTTATCCGTAATTATGTGATCAGTTCTCCTTCCCACATATTTTTCTTCTTAAGCGTCTCTACAAAAACCATCACCTGCTCTTCCGGTATCCCGAGAAGACCGGTCAGCTCGTTGAGCGAGCGCTCCTTCTCCTCCAGATAGATCAGGGTCTGATACATCTTCATTTCCTTAACAAGGATGTCAGTCAACTTTTCCTTCGAGGGAAACTGACCGAACTGTTCATCTTCCTTCATCTGTTTCGCCTGTCTTGCAAAGGCCATACGAAATGTCCGTCCCTCCACCGTCTTTATGGCGGCCTTCAGTTTATACATAACAGCGTGACGGTCAAGCCCCTCCTCTGATCCGAACAGCCCAAGTTCGGAGATACTGCCATCAAACTCTGTTATAACTTTTACAAACCGTACACCCTCCGCCGCGGATACCCATTTATAGGTAAATCTTCCTCTATCGATACCGATATGTTCAAGGATGATATTAACCAGTTCGAATCTGTTTATGGCTTCGTAATTACCTGACCGGTAATGACACTCTTGAAGGTGTCAACCGCCGACAAAGATTCCGTCCGCGCTGTTAAGAAAACCGTTCAGGATGTACGAGGGCTCGATCCTCCCTGTGCACATCACCCGTATCACCCTGATATTCGGGGGATACTGCATACGGCTTACTCCGGCTGCATCCGCGGCAGCGTAACAGCACCAGTGGCAGAGAAAGCCGAGTATCCTTGGTCTGTATTTCATGAATTAACTCCTTCTCCCTTTCCTACTGATTGCCCGAAGGCCTCTATCTGCGAGTTGATCTGTTCGTCGGTGAACCTTCCCATCGATATCGCCTTTGTCGGGCAATAGGAGGCGCAGACCCCGCACCCCTTGCACGCCGCGACAATTATCTCGGCCTTTTTGCCTTTTTCAGCCTTGACCATCTGTATCGCGCTGTAGGGGCAGAAGTTAGTGCACAGAGTACATCCATTGCACTTTTCAACGTCACATGAAGAGACGATCGGCTCGGCCTTGACATAACCTCTGGATAAAAGCATTCCCGCCTTTGACGCGGACGCCTTGGCCTGAGCTATTGAATCGCCTACATTCTTTGGAAAATGCGACATCCCGCATATATAGATACCGTCAATATATGAATCCACCGGCTTTAACTGCACATGAGACTCCAGAAAAAATCCGTCTGATGAACGGGGGACTGAAAGGGCCTTTTCCGCCTTCTCACCCCTATCCGGAACGATGGCGGTGCTGAGCGCTATCAGGTCCGCGTCAATCGTTACATGAGCGCCCAGAATGTTATCTTTTACTGTAACGGTCAGTTTCCCGTTCTTCTCCGCTACGAGCGGTTTGCTGCTTCGGTCATATCGTATGAATACAATTCCGATGTTTCTGGCACGCGTATAATACTCCTCTAAAAATCCGTACATCATCATATCCCTGTATAGTACGTATACATTTGTCTCCGGGTTCATCTCCTTTATCTTCAGGGCATTCTTTACGGCCGCGGCACAGCAGATGCTGCTGCAGTACTTACGTTCTTTGGCCCTTGATCCGACGCACTGGATCATGACTATCGTATCATCG
>CAXMSH010000077.1:0-6045 GCA_964195875.1 Thermodesulfovibrionia bacterium | reverse complement strand
CAAGGTAGAGTCTTGAGATGGCGATGGTCTTGATATCATCAATGCCGGATGTGTAAGCCGTTCCTTCTATACTTGTGTTCTTAGGATGATATGAAAGCGGGATAAAGGCCTGGAAGCCTTCCGTCCGGTCCTGAAGGTCTCTGAGTCTCTTCATGTGCTCAACCCTGTGCCTGTATGTTTCAATATGACCATAGAGCATGGTGGCGTTAGACCTTATACCGAGGCCATGGGCCTTCTTCATGACCGTGAGCCATCTCTTCCCGTCTATCTTTTCGGGACATATTTTATCTCTCACTCTCTTGTTGAGTATCTCAGCCCCGCCCCCGGGCATTGAGTCAAGACCCGCTTCCTTAAGACTGATCAGAGTACCGGCAAGCGTGAGGCCGCTTATTTTTGAGAAGTGATCTATCTCGACAGCTGTGAAGGCCTTGATATGTATTGATGGAAAAGATCTCCTTATCTCCTTCAACAGCCCGATATAGAAATCGAAAGGCCAGTTAGGATGGAGCCCGCCGACGATGTGGACCTCTGAGAAAGACGGTGACGGGTCATGGGTAATGGGTGATAGGTGATGGGTGATGCGTGCCTTTGTGCCTTCCTGCCTTTGTGCCTTCAGTTTATTAATTATCTCTTTAACTGTCAGCTCATATGCTCCCTTTTCACCTTTTGAGCGGCTGAAGGCGCAGAACTTGCAGCGGTTAACACAGATATTAGTAGGGTTAATGTGACGGTTCCGGATGAAGTAGACATTCCCACCGTTCTTTATTGAAGCGGCATAGGATGCCAGTCTGCCTATTGTAAATATATCGTCGCTCTGAAAGAGAGTCAGTGCGTCTTCATCTGTAAGCCGTTTGCCTGAAAAGACCTTATTTTCTATTTTTTTAAGAGACACAATTAGATATTACCATAGGTAAATCCAAAATTAATTACAATTTCTAACAAGAGGCATGTAACCAGTACGGTGTCATTCCGGCTTGTCCGGAATCAGTCTTTTTTACATGTCTGAGGAAAGATTCCGGACAAGCCGGAATGACAACCATTTGATATTTAATCATTTCTTAACCTGACGCTACTGAGACATAATAATTAATGCTACAGGAAATAAAATAGAGGCGCAAGACGTTCGCCCCTATTATGCGTATCTGTATCTGTTTGTATGCAGCTTTAGCCCCTCATCGCTTCGAGCCTTGCTACCCTTTCCTCCATAGGAGGATGTGTACTGAACAGCTTTGATAATCCTTTGGCTGAAAGAGGATTTACTATAAACATGTGGGCTGTAGCGGGCTGTGCCTTAAAAGGTATCTGCTGAGATGCCATATGGAGTTTTTTGAGCGCGCTTGCCAGATAGTGTGGATTTCCCGCTATTTTTGCGCCACCGGCGTCGGCTTCATATTCCCTTGAGCGGGATATAGCCATCTGTATCAGCATGGCTGCGATCGGGGTAACAATCATAAGGACAATCGCAACAATAGGGTTTCCCCTTCTAGAATCTCTTCCTCCGAATATCATCGCCCATTGAGCCATTTGCGCGAGAAAGCTGATAGCGCCTGCAATAGTTGCCGCTACTGTACCTATCAGGATATCACGGTGCTGTATATGGGATAGTTCGTGCCCGAGAACACCTTCAAGCTCTTCAGAACTCAGTATCTTCATAATACCTGAAGTCACAGCAACCGCGGCATGGGCAGGGTTTCTGCCTGTTGCAAAGGCATTAGGCTGGGGCTGGTTTATTAAATAAACCTTCGGCATCGGAAGCCCTGCCTTCTGGGCAAGTCTTCTCACCATTGAGAAGAGTTCCGGAACTTCGGCCTCATTTACTTCCTTAGCCTTGTACATCTTGAGCACCAGCTTATCACTGAACCAGTAGGTGAAAGCGTTCATGGCCAGTGCAAATATCAGGGCTATAGTCATGCCTGACTGCCCGCCAAGATAGGCACCAGCATAAACAAGTAATAGGGTAAGCCCCGTTAAAAGGGCAGCTGTTTTAAATGTGTTCATCTAAGTTTTTCCCTCCATGAGCACGTAATGTTTCTTATATTATTTTACTTAAGACTTTGCATGAAAAGCAATTATATCGCCCCGGTTCTCGTTGACTTACTACCGGGGAATATTTAAACTTAACAATGCTTTTTTAGCCACAGACTTACACAGACTAAAAAGAAAAAACCTATAAAAAAACAAAAGAAAGAGTATTACTAAGGGATTTTAATGAAAAAAGAAGTTATCAAAACAGTTAAAGACGCTCTTGAGGGGCTTAAAGCCGGGTGGGGGATCGAGAATCTCCCTGAGATCGAGGTTGAGATCCCTAAAAATGAATCACACGGAGATGTCGCGACCAATGTCGCCATGAATCTGGCAAGGCCGCTTAAAAAGGCGCCGAAAAAGATCGCGGAAGATATCCTCATTAAGATAAGGGAGGCTCCGGGCCCTTTCGAAAAGATAGAGATAGCAGGACCTGGATTCATCAATTTTACGTATAAAAAAGAGTATTACATCAAGAGGCTTGAAGAGCTTCTGCAAAAAGGGCACGATTTCTTTAGAATCGATCTCGGCAGGGGAAGCAGGGTACAGATAGAGTATGTGAGCGCCAACCCGACGGGCCCTCTCCATATCGGCCACGGAAGAGGCGCGGCAGTTGGCAATGCGCTATGCAATCTTCTCTCCTCTGCGGGGTATAGCGTTGAGAGCGAGTTTTATGTCAATGACGCGGGGATGCAGGTGAAGCTACTCGGCCTTTCGGTCTACACAATTTACCAGCAGATGCTCGGGAATGACATGCCTTTCCCTGAAAACGGTTACAAAGGCGATTATGTCAAAGATATATCAATAGAGATAAATGATAAGGCAGGCAATAAGTATCTTAATAAGCCTTTTAAAGAATGCGAAGAGGTTTTTGCCGGATTTGCCTACAAAAAGATGCTTGCAAATATATCACACGACCTCAGGGAATTCGGAATAGGTTTCGACAGGTGGCAGAGCGAAAAGGAACTCTATGACAAAGGTGCTGTAAATAATGCGTTAGAACGCCTGAAGGAGAAAGACCTTGCGTATGAAACGGACGGAGCTCTCTGGTTCAAATCAACTGACTTCGGCGACGACAAGGACAGGGTGGTTGTGAAGAAGGACGGCGAGTTTACATATTTCGCCTCTGATATCGCATATCATAAAGAAAAACTCGACAGGGGTTTTGATACCATCATCGATATCTGGGGGGCCGATCATCACGGATATATTCCGAGGATAAGGTCTGTTTTAAGGGCGTTTGGTCTGCCTGAAGAGAATTTTAAGGTCATACTTGTTCAGATCGTCTCTCTCTTAAGAGACGGTCAGCCAGTGCAGATGTCAAAAAGATCAGGTGAATTCATAACGCTCCGCGAGGTGATGGATGAGGTTGGCGCGGATATCGCTAAATTCATATTCCTGACAAGACGCTCTGACAGTCATCTTGATTTCGACGTTGAGACCGCAAAGAGGCAATCCTCTGAAAACCCTGTTTTCTATGTCCAGTACGCGTTTGCAAGGATATCAAGCATATTCAGACAGGCGGAAAAAACAGGGCAAAGGGCAGAGGGCAAAGGGCAAAATGAGAATGAAACAATGTTTATACCCGACCTTTCTGTTTTAGGTGAAGATGACGAGATATCATTGATAAAAAAACTGCTTCGCTACTCGATGATATTTGAAGGGGCCGTGCTCTCATATGAGCCCCACAGGATTACCTTCTATCTTCAGGAGCTTGCCGGGCAGTTCCATTCATACTACAACAGGCACAGGGTTATATCTGATGACAAAGCGCTGACTGTTGCAAGACTTCATCTATGCAAAGCGGTTCATATTGTGCTTGAAGAAGGTCTTAATATTCTTGGAGTAAAAGCCCCTGAAAAGATGTGAATATGGAATATATAATTGCATTGATAATCCACGTTCTCTCCATTGTAATATGGATCGGAGGAGTGGCGTTTGTAACGATGATTGTATTCCCGATGATTCAGAGGACTGAAAATTCGCTTGAACAGGTGGTAATGTTTCAGGGGGTGGAGCACAGGTTCGGAAAGATCGCCAAGGCGATGGTCATAATCGCTGGACTTTCGGGTTTCTATCTGGCCCATACAAACGGTTTGAGTGTTGGTGTATGGATCATGATAGTTGTGTGGGCAGTCTACTCGTTGCTCCTTTTTTTCCTTGAGAAGCCTCTCTTTAAAAAACTATTTTCAAAACCCTCGGGCAAAGAGCTGGATACAAAGCAGGTTTTCTTCAGGCTTCAGGTCTTTCACTGGGTTGTGCTGGGGCTGAGTTTTTTTGCTGTTGCAGCGGGGATATGGACAGGGCATTACTAAGAAAGGGTTCAAGCCTGCCTGCCGGTAGGCAGGGATTTAAGGATTCTCCGCCCCGGCGGACCTGTATGCCGACCCGCTTCGCCGAATCGAGGCGAGCAGGCAGGTTCGCTGAGGCGAAAATGGTTAGAGTGTTATAAAATTTAAAATCAAAGATATGGCCCCCACTGCTTTGCTTTGCGAAGCAAAGCGGTGGGGGTGACTTTTAATTATTAATCTTTAATATTATATCGGGCATCTTTTCGCCATTTACGGAAAACCCCTGTTTCTTTATTATGAATAACAAATCACTGGCTAGCTACGAACTCATCAGGTCCGACGGTAACGCGAGGCTCGGACAAATACACACAAAGAGAGGGATCATCAATACCCCTGCATTTATCCCTGTCGGGACACTTGGAACCGTTAAGTCTATGACCCCCGATGAGTTAATGGAGATGGGGGCAGAGATATTACTTTCAAATACCTATCACCTGTACCTGAGACCCGGGCATAAGGTGGTCAGTAATCTCGGAGGGCTTCATAAATTTATGAACTGGAACGGTCCCCTGCTTACTGACAGCGGCGGATTTCAGGTCTTCAGTCTTTCTCCCCTGAGAAAGATCAGCGAAGAGGGGGTAACGTTCAGATCACACCTTGATGGTTCAACTCACTTCCTGACCCCGGAAATTGCAATGGAAATACAGGGAGCGCTCGGCTCTGACATCGCGATGGCTTTTGATGAGTGCACCCCGTACCCTGCATCAAGAGAGTATTCTCTTAAATCCCTTCAACTAACAACCCGGTGGGCAAAACGTTGTCTTGAAGCAAAAAACGATAATCAGGCGCTCTTTGGAATTGTTCAGGGCAGTATCTACAAGGATTTAAGAAATCAGAGTGCAGAAGAACTGATTGAGCTGGGTTTTGACGGGTATGCTATCGGGGGCCTGAGCGTCGGGGAGCCTAAACAGCTGATGTATGAGACGGTAAATTATATCACACCTTTTTTGCCGGAAGAGAAGACACGGTATCTCATGGGGATCGGGGACCTGCTGGATGTGCTTGAAGCGGTCTCGGCAGGCATTGATATATTTGACTGTGTAATGCCGACAAGGAACGCGAGAAACGGCACATTATTTACAAGCATAGGCAGGATCAGCATAAAAAGGGAGGAGTTCAGGGAGGACCCTGAACCCCTTGATCCGGCATGTTCCTGTTACACCTGCCGGAATTATTCAAAGGCGTATTTAAGACATCTCTATATGAGTAAAGAGATACTTTCCATGAGGTTAAATACGATCCATAACCTTTATTTCTATCTGAAGTTTTTTAATGATATGAGAAAAGCTATCGGGGAAGGGACTTTTGAGGACTTCAGAAAGGTTCAGTCAGCTATCCTTAAAGAGAACTTTAATGAGGGATAATTGCATTAGCAGCTAGTTGTCTTTATAAACGATGTAAAGACAAATCTAGATATTTACAGGTTACAAGGGCAGTTTTTACATTAAGTTTTTTCACTAGAGACTCCAGTAAAGAAAACCTGCCTTTTCGGCCCTTGACCTGTCGAAGAATGACTTGACGTCAACAAGAACGGGGTTTCTGTTGCATAGTTTCTTCAGGTAATTCAGCGAATACCTCTGATATGCGGCATGCCTTACACTGAGTATGACGGCATCGTAGGGTTTTTTATCTTCAGGCTTTCTGATAAGAGGGAGGTTGTACTCTTTCATTA